>SVMB01000028.1 GCA_015067675.1 Oscillospiraceae bacterium | reverse complement strand
ATGATCCCACGCAGGAGAACAGCCAGGAAGAACACAATATCCGGCATACCGATGCCCACCGCACCGAGCGCGGTACCCTCTACCGCTGCAAAGGCTGTACCTGCATTTCCCGTCTGACGTCCGGAGCGATAAAGCTCCCGCAGTTCACGGCGCGTGCCGCGTGTCTGCACAGCCGCGTCCCGGCGTTCAAACTCCCGTCGGATACTCTCCCTGTCAAAACTCTTCTCAAGCAGGGAGCTTCCCTGCTCAATGAGCAGCGAAAATCCTGCTGCGAAGGCTTTTTCAAGGCCCGCGTGCACATTCTCGGGAATCAATTGCTCCAGTTTTTCCTTCCATGGCGACTCTTTCGTGCGATACGCCGCCGTAGCAAGCTTCATCTCCCGACGGGCAATTTCCCGCAGTTCCCGTTCAATGACCGACCGGCGATTGGGTTTCAAAAACAGCATGATATAACCTTTCTATGTGCCAGGCAATCTACTTTTCAAACGTTGCAGATACTTTCTTCAGGTTCTCGATGATCGGCAGCTTCTGAGGGCAGTTGCGCTCACAGTTTCCACAGGCAATACAGTCAGATGCCTTGGCAAAGGAGGCCGCCAGCCCGTCATAGACATGCTGCATCTTCCAGCCATCCTTGGGATTGCGCTCATACTCGTTGTAGAGGGCAAAAAACTTCGGAATCGGGATATTCTGCGGGCAGTTGGGCGCACAGTAATTGCATCCGGTGCAGGCAACGGCGATTTTGGATCGCAGAACACCGGCCACCTCTTCCATCAGGTCAAAATCCGCCTGCGTCATCGGTTCAAACGCCTGCATATTATCCTCCACCTGTGCAAGCGTACTCATACCGGAAAGCACGGTCTCCACCGCATCCAGGCTGGACGCAAAACGCACCGCCCAGGCGGCGTCACTCAGCTTCGGATCGCTTGCGCGCAGCAGCGCCTGCGCCTCTTCCGGGAGACTGGCCAGGCTTCCCCCCTTAACCGGCTCCATGACAATGACCTTCTTGCCGTACTTTGCCGCCACGTCATAGCATTTCTTTGCCTGCAGTGACACACTGTTCCAGTCGAGGAAATTGATCTGCAGCTGAACGTAATCCGTCTCGGGGTGATCCACGAGAATCTGCTCAAGCTGCTCATGACCGCCGTGGTAGGAAAATCCGATTGCTTTTGCGCGGCCCTCGGCTTTTACTTTGCGCAGCAGCGCAAACTGATCCTGTTCTTCCGCGATACGGTAATGCGCCTCGCTGAGCCAGTGAATGAGATAGACGTCAAAGTAATCAACGCCGCAGCGATTGAGCTGTTCGTTAAAGTAAGTTTCGAGATTTTCTCCCGCCGTGATCTTCCAGCCCGGAAGCTTGTCGGCAATCCGGTAGGATGCCCGTGGATAGCGGTCCGCCACAACCTTTTTGAAGATTCCTTCGCTGGTGCCGCTGAGATAGGTCCATGCGGTATCGAAATAATTGCCGCCGCGGGCCATAAAGGTATCCACCATCCGGGTCAGTTCTTCGTAATTGATACTCAGTTCATCTGCCGGGTCAAGTCTGGGCAGACGAAGTACGCCAAATCCCGTTTTATTCATATTCTATTCCTCCCTACGGCAAACTATATCTTTTTCTCCGCAGTCTGCGGCATATTCTTCTTCATCCAGCGATGGTAATAGATCAGCGTATAGATCGCTGCAATGACCCAGGCGCCAATCTCTGCTCCGAAGATGCCGTATTCATAGCCGATGATGCTCACAAGCCATGCCACACCGATACGCGCAACCAGTTCCAATGCACCTGCCAGCATCGAGATCATCGAATTACCCATTCCCTGCAGTGCCGACTGATAGATATAGATGATGTAAAGCACCGGCAGGAAAATACTCATGGCGCACAGGTATATATAGCCTGTATTCTCAGCCGCCAAAGCAAGGGAGGCCACATCCGATGTAATGAACAGCCTCACTACAGGGCGCCCCAAGAGGATCATTGCCACGCCAATCACGACTGATGTAGCAATGCTCAGCCAGAGTGCAGAGCGCATACCGTATCTGATCCTGTCATATTTCGCGGCGCCATAGTTCTGACCCACGTAGGTCGTGACGGCATAGCCATAAGAAAGTGCGCAGATTTCCAGAAGCCCGTAGAGCTTGTTGGTCGCGGTGTATCCCGCAATAAAGCTGATATCAAAACCGTTGACGATGGTCTGAACCGCCATGCCGCCGACGGATATGATGATGCTCTTGGCTGCAATCGGTGTACCCAGCTTCATCAGCTTACCGCAAAGCGGCCAGTCGAGTGCCAGATGCTCACGAGAAAAGCGAAGTTCCGGCGTTTTCCACATCTTGCGGGCACAGATCGCACCTGCCAGGCACTGAGCAAGTACCGTTGCGGCTGCGGCACCGCCGATGCCCCATCTGAGTACAAATACTGCCAGACAGTCAAGGATAATATTGGTCAGCGCGGCTGCCACCATCGCAATCAGCGGGGTTTTGCTGTCACCTATGGCACGCAGTACAGAGGACGTATAGTTATAAAAGATCACCACCGGCAGACCGCCCATGAGGATTCTCGAATAGAGGGCTCCCATGTCGTAAAGTTTTTCCGGAACCCGCAGGAGTGCCATGAACAAAGGCAAACCTGTCTGCATGATCAGCACACCGATAAGCGATATAATCACCGACAGGACAGCGGATTGACCGAGCATCTTCTTCATGCCCCGGATGTCTCCCTCGCCGAACTTCTGCGCGACAAGAACCGAAAATCCCTGTGTATAGCCTGTGACAACACCCAGCATCATCCAGTTGAGCCAGTCAACCGTCCCCAGTGCCGCCAGTGCGTCCATACCGACACCGCGCCCGACAATGGCGGTATCAACTACGGTATAGAGCTGTTGAAAGGCGTTGCCAAACATCAGCGGCAGCGCAAAAAGAACCAGCAGCCGCAGAGGACGGCCCTGTGTCATGTTCAGATTCTTCTCCATATCATATGGCTCCAGTCTGCATATCATCATCCAATCAGGCTTCGGGGATTTATCCAAATCCTGACACTGTTCATTGTATCACATCACGCTCATCCTTGCAAGATGCGGCGCATAACAGAAAGGACGGCGGATACTTTTTCCGCCGTCCGGATGATATTGTCAGAGTCGTCTGATCGGGAAATACAGATACTGCTTGCCCTCTGCCGGTACCGTGCACTCCTGCACGGCGCCGGCAAGCTTCAGGCCTTGCTCTGCCATCCAGGCAAGCATCGACCGGAATGTAGCCTCTTCCCGCTCCGCACGCAGATACTCAAATCCCGGGATGATCCACTTCGTCCACCCTGCCGGTGCTTCCACGTCAGGCTCACATTCAACACCCGCGAGATACAGACCCCGGGTGAAATCTGCTTCCCATGGAAGAAATGATCCCGCAAGGTCCGACATGGCTCCCCAGACTCCAACGGGGATTCCGTTTTCATTCTTGACCGCCAGTGCCTGCACTTCGGCAAAGTTTGCGTTGGCATCATTCCACAGCCGATCGATAAAGCCCGCGCCATCCTCCGTGGAACCCACTTTTCCGATGACGGCAAAGGATTCTTTGACAACCTTATCAATCTTCATGCTGTTCTTTTTCCTCTTTTGCTTCGCTTTTCAGCTTAATCGGCACGTAGATGTCCATCTGATCATACCCCAGCGCCCGGCGGATGTCCTCCTCCGGATCGAGCATGTGGCACATGGTGCGATGTCCGGGGCGCTCATCCGGCTCAAAGCCTGAGCTGTCAATCCATTCCCGGATACGCTTGCACACCGTCTGATAGCTCTCTCTGTCGCCGTCGATGGACATGGCGGCAGCATACAGCCCGCCCTCAAAGGTGATGAGCTCATAGGGAGCGGTGTGCTCAGCCGTTACCCAGTCCTCCACGGCCCAGATCCAGACGGCCTTTCCGTCCTCTTCTCCCCAGAGGAAGTCAGGAGAACCGTACATCATCTCACGTATCAGATGAGCGTGCGCCTCCTGCCATGTCTGAAAAGGCCCCATGACGTTTTCAAAGCTGTCGGGGCCCGAGGTCACGGCACGAAACGGTCTGATCCGCACCACCCGCACCGGCGGAACTTTTCTCAGCTTTTCCGTTACCTCAAGCAGGCGGTTCACATCCGCTGCATTGCCGTTGTAGGAGACGTTCTCGATGCGCGTTTCGATCTTTTTTGCCCTATCATAGAGCTTTTTCACGTCGTCGTCCCGTGTAAAATCCGCCTGACGGATCTGCCGGATGAACTCCTTCACGATTTCGCGCAGTTCCAGCAGCAGCTCCACCTCTCCGTTGATGTCATCCACCTTTTTCCCCAGAACTTCAAGAACCGCTTCCGACCCGGGAGAGGTAAAGATGCGCTGAATATCCCGGATGCTGATGTTCAGCCTGCGCAGAATCAGGATCTGTTCGATGCGCCGCACGGCGTTCTCGTCATAGAGCCTGTAAGCATAGTCATCCTGCCGGATACTTTCGATCAGACCCACTTCCTCATAGTAGCGCAGTGCACGGGCTGAGATGTCGTATCTGGACGACACGTCCCGGATTTTGAGCAGCTTGTTCATACTGTTCCTCCCCTGTTTCGTACTGCGCTCATTATACACGCTTACGCAACGGCAGAGTCAAGGGCAAAGTAACATTTATCCGCGCTGCAGCTTCTTTTTATACCCGGTGGTATCGGTCTGAAAACCGTACTTTTCATAAAAGCCGCAGGCATCCGCCCGGTTCTTTTCGGTTACAAGAATCATCTGTGTGCAGTCTCTGCCGCGTGCAGCATCTTCCAGCGCGGACAGCAGGCTTCTCCCCACTCCGGCTCTGCGATGATGCTTGTCCACGATCATATTCTCCACCGTCAGAAACGGGCGGCAATCTCCGTACAGTTCCCGACATACAACGCCCATCACGGATCCGACGACTTTTCCTTCCGCTTCATATACAAGGATGATGTGGGTATTTTCCCGCTGCATCAGTTCAAACTGCCGCTCCATTCCGGCAACGTCCGAGGGCTCTCCCCAGAACTGCCGATACAGCTCAGCAAGCTGCGGTAAATCCCGCTTCTCAAGGTTCCTGACCATTTCATTCTCCTTTGCCGCTGCACTCATACGTTCCGATCGTTCCCGCTCTCCGGTTCCCGGTTGATGGGAATCGCTTTCAGTCTGAAATCCAGACAGTGACAGGGACAGGGAACCATCATCTCATAGGGATCTTTTGAACCTCTGAGAGTGAAATTGCCGCCGCAGCGTATGACCTCGCACCAGGTATAGATCTCAGCCATGGCTCTGGGGCAGAATCCGCCGGGTGTTTCATACTCAAACCGGAACCGATCCCCCTTTTCCAGTCCCAGACGGCAGCTTCTGGCTTCTCCACGAGTAACCTCGACTTCAAACGCCCAGTCTTCCACAATCCATTTCTTCATTTGCGCCGCCTCCCGTTCAGGATTCGTTTACGCGCTTGCCGCAGATATGTTCAGGTTTGAGCCGCAGCAGAATCGTTCTGTGCAGATGCTGTTCGATTTCCTTTTGGATATACGCTTCGTCCTGGGTGAACTTGTAGCTGAGCTGACGGGTAAACTCTGCCACAGTGTCCGGGTCTTCCACAATGCTGATGCGTCCGAATACAATCACGCTGCGAAAATTGAGCGCCCATTCGCCATCATGCCGCTCACCGTCATCCATCACGCAGAAAGAAACCTTGTCATGGGCTTTGATCGCCTCAAGACGGTGTCCGACATTGCCGCTGTGAAAATAAATGGCGCCGTCAGCCTCGTTATACCAGTGATTCATCGGCATACCGTATGGGTAGTCATCATCCCCCAGTACGGACAGTACGCCGCGCTTGGTGCTTTTGAGCAGTTCCAGGCATTCTTCAGCCGGAATGGCCCTGTTTTTACGAATCATTTCCCGAAACATTCAATCAACTCCATACATTTGTTTGTAGGTATTATAACATGATGTTCCTGTCTCTGTCAATCAGACGCTAAAGACTTCATGACACCGGTATTGCAAAACGCAAAAAGATACAGTATAATGCAAGTGTAGAGAAACGATGGAGGATGAATTTATGATAGACTACGCCCGCAGTTTTATGACGGAGATCGATTTTGGTGCGGAAGCCACCGATGCACTTTGCCATGATCTTGCAAAAATACTTACCAATCCCGAATCCGCTGCCATCTGGCAGGAATGCATGCACGCTTACAAAGAAAATATCCTTCTTGATTACGCACAATACCTTGAAAAAGCAAAAACTGCCGGTGAACTGGCGAATGTGCATATGTACAGTGCCCAGCTGCTGCTCTTTGTCTGTTGGTCCGGGCATCTGCGCAAGCTGTACCGCGAAAACGGCATCGCCGACAGCATCTGGTTTGACTGCATGTGCGATCTGAAATGGAAGCTCTGGGAATGCCAGGCCGTAAAGGGCATGCACGGCAGCTTTGTCGCCGGTTGGTTTGCAGGTTTCTTCAACATGACCCGTTTTGGATTCGGACGGCTGCAGTTTGAGTTCATTGAACTCACCCAGACCTACGAAGTCGACGGACTCACGCTCTCCCCCGGTGACCGGGTCATCAACATCCATATTCCCCGCACGCTGACTCCGTTTAACCCCGCAAACTGTGACGACGCCTTTGACAGGGCAGCAGAATTCTTCCGTCCCCGCCTCGACGGTGCGCCGGTAGTTTTCCACTGCAGCAGCTGGATTCTCTCGGACATCCACTACAAGATTCTCCACGAAAAGTCCAACGTCCGGCGTTTTATGGACCGTTTTAACATCGTGTCCTTCACTCACGAACCCGAAGGCGAGCACCGCAATGCCTGGCGCATTTTCGACATGGATTTCACCGGCAGCTACGATGATTATCCCGAGGACAGCTTCATCCGCAAGGCCTACAAGGATTACATGAAATCAGGCGGCATCACCGGCACCGGACGGGGTTTTTTCGTATACTCCAAATAAGCATAGATACAAGAACCGGCTCCCGAAGGAGCCGGTTCTTGTTTTATTGGAGCTTTAGCGAAAAAAACCCCCAGTTGAACTGGGGGTAAAAAAAGCTTTAGCAAATAACCTCCAAGTGATAGAATGGTAAAGGTTTGGCGACCGCATTACCAAAGTCACAAGGAGGTTATTGACATGAAGAATGAAGTAAAAACATTGTCCCACTCGACATATAGATGCGAATATCATATAGTATTTGCACCAAAGTATCGAAGAAAAGTGATATATGGGAAATTAAAGGCGGAAATAGGACAAATACTCAGGCAATTGTGCGAAGCGAAAAAAGTGGAAATACTCGAGGCAGAAGCGTGTGCAGATCATATTCACATGCTGGTAAGCATACCACCGTATTTGAGTATAGCACAGTTTGTGGGATATCTCAAGGGAAAAAGTTCACTGATGATATTTGACAGACATGCAAAAATGAAATACAAATATGGAAATCGACACTTTTGGTGTAGAGGGTACTATGTAGACACTGTGGGAAAGAATGAAAAGAAGATCCGAGAATATATCCGAAACCAATTGGAAGAGGATTATAGCAAGGACCAAATGACAATTAGCGAGTATATAGATCCGTTTACGGGCGAGAAGAACAAATAGGGCATAAAAATCAGGCCGCTTTAGCGGCGGCCTGAAATAGTAATGCGGTGTCAAACCTTCAATACCCCTTTAGGGGTTGAGCCTGTAATTGCCCCTTGAAGGGGCTGTGCAAACCACGCGTTTTACGCGTGGTTTTGATCCCCAAAATCAGTTCAACGTGATGCGCAGACTTACTCCAGAATGCATTTCTCCATCAGCACATGCATTTCCTGCCACACTTCCGGCAGAAACTGACCGTGCAGCTTTCCGGGCTGCCGACGATACATGACGTCATGGCCTCTCATGCGAAGCTCATCGACGTAGCGATCACACAGGGACTCTGCAAAGAGTTCATCGGCACCGTCACTGGAGATGTAATAAAAAATGTCCGGCATATCGTCGATGCGATGAATCGGCGATATCCTTTTCAGCGCTTCTTCCAGTTCCATATCGTAACCGGCTACGGCACTGATGTACGTTCTGGGGAAATCGGAACGCGTATTGAAGCATGCCGGAACATCCACACAGGGACATGCGGCAAAACAAGCTTTCAGAGGATATCGTGTATCCGCAGTGTACATCAGCGCACCGACACCACCCATACTGCCGCCGCTGACGGCCAACGGAAAGCCGTCCGGGAGATGATACTTCTCCGCAGCAGCCGCTACAACGGCATCGGTTATGCGAATCGCCGCGCGGTTGCCCCAGCTCCACGGCCCCGGGAATATGTAAAGAAGCAGGATGCCTTTCTTTGCAAAGGCCAACGCATGATCGTTTGCGTAATCTCCCATCTCAATCAAGCCGCCCAGACAGGAACTGCCGCCCAGTCCCGGAAGTTCAACGATGATACCTTTGACATCCCCTTCCAGGAATGCTTCATTCGTCCGGGCATAGAGCGGGATAGTTTCGGGATTGATCAGCTTGCGGTCATCATATCTACATTCTGCGGCCATAGTACAGTTCTCCTCATGATAATAATCCGAACCCGTCTCCCACTATGAAGATCCGCTTCGGATTATATTGATTTGGTGCGGGTAACAGGACTTGAACCTGCACGGTTGCCCACCGGAACCTAAATCCGGCGCGTCTGCCAATTCCGCCATACCCGCATATGAAGGCAGCTGCCAAACAGCTGCCGCTTTGTCACACGGTTTGCCGCGGCATCGGCCGCAGCAGAAATGTATCATGATACTGCGCTCTTAGCACACTGTATGCTCTCTGTGCAGCATCTTCGTCGTCAAAAAGACCCACAACTGTGGGGCCGGAACCGCTCATGACGCTGCCGAGTGCGTCACAGTCCAGCATCCTGCGCCTGATTTCGCCGATCTCGGGGTGATCCCGGGTTGGAACCGGTTCAAGCACGTTGTACATGCGTCTGGCAACTCCTGCCAGATGTCCCTTTTCCAGCGATGTAAGGATTCCCGCCGTGTCCGGACGATAGACGATCTCCCGCCAGTTGATGCGGGAAAAGACCGCCGGGGTTGACACGCCAAACGCAGGCTTGCACAGCAGTATCCGGCATTCGGGCAGCGAAGAAAGCGGTGTCAGGATCTCGCCGATTCCCTCGGCGAGCGATGTGCCGCCTTCGATACAGTAGGGCACATCGGCGCCCAGCGGCAAAGCCATTGCACGCAGCTCATCCGCCGTATAGTTCGTTTTAAACATCCGGTTGAGCACTCGCAGCATCGCCGCGGCATCGGTACTGCCACCTGCAAGACCGGCTGCCACCGGGATGCGCTTTTCAAGATCGATGGAAAGGCCGCAGGGGGTAATCCCGCTGTATTCAAAGAAGCGGTTGGCCGCCGCAATGACCAGATTCTTTCCATCCACAGGAAGATGCCCGGCATTGCAGCGCATTACAAAGCCCGGGGCATCGGTGGTTTCAACCGTCAGCGTGTCATTGAGGGATACTGTCTGCATCACCATGCGGAGATTATGATAACCATCCTCACGGCGGTTGACAACATCCAGCGACAAATTGATTTTTGCATAAGCCGGGACGGTCAAACGCACAACAACCCCTCCTTCCATGCTCTCAACTAAATTATTATCGCATGGAAAGAAGGGGTTGTCAACCCTTTTCTGTTATTCAGCGGCGCACTGCGTCACACGTTTCCAGAATATCTCCATGCGGCGCAGGGCTTCACGCAGATCCTCTTCGGCATAGGCATAGCAAATACGGATATAGCCTTCTCCGCTCTCGCCGAAGGCATCACCCGGAACGACGGCCACACGGCCTTCGTTGAGCAGCCGGTCGCAGAACTCCTCGGAGCTCAGGCCCGACTGACGGATACAGGGAAATACGTAGAACGCACCCTTGGGTTCATAACAGGGCAGACCCATGCGTTCAAAACCTTCGAGCATAATCCGGCGACGGCGATCATAGCTTGCTTTCATGATCTCGATATCGTCGTCGCAGGCACGAAGCGCGGCTTCGGCCGCGATCTGGGCTGTGGTGGGAGCTGACATGATGCCGTACTGGTGCACGCGGGTCATGGCGGCGATGATGGGAGCCGGGCCGCAGGCATAACCCATGCGCAGACCGGTCATGGCGTAGGGCTTGGAGGTGCTGCTGACAAGCACGGTGCGATCCTTCAGGGACGGAATGGAAGCTGCAGAAACATGGCCGCCGGTATAGGTAAGCTCAGCGTAGACTTCGTCGGAGAGAACCAGCACATTGGTACCTTCCAGCACCTCGCCGATGGCCTCCAGATCCTCGCGGCTCATAACACCGCCGGTGGGATTGGTGGGGAACGGCAGAACCAGCACCTTGGTCCTGGGCGTGAGCACACGGTGCAGTGCCTCGGGCGTCAGACGGAAGTCATCCTCCATGCGCAGGGGCAGCGAAACCTTAACGCCGCCGCAAAGCTCGGCGAGAGGTCCGTAGCAGACGAAGGTCGGCTCCGGGACGATTACTTCGTCACCGGGATTGATCACAGTGCGCAGCATCAGGTCAATGGCTTCACTGCCGCCGACGGTGACCAGCGTCTCTTCCACGGGATCAAAGTGCAGATCAAAGCGGCGATCCAGATAATCACAGATGGCCTCACGCAGGCTCAGCACACCGGCATTGGCGGTATAAGGCACATGACCGTCGTCGAGGGATGCCTGGGTGATGACGCGGGCACGCTCGGGCATGGGAAAGTCGGGCTGACCGACGCCAAGGGCGATCACGTCATCCATACCGATGAGATCAAAGTATTTACGAATACCCGAGGGCTTGAGCTCACGGGCACGGGTGTTCATCAGGCTATAGTAATCCATATCTTTTTTCTCCTTATACACCGCCGTTTCCGGCGGATAAGGCCGAAAAAAGGCGCATCAATCAAAGCTTGGAATATGTTTTTTGAAACCGGTGATCACACGCAGTCCAAGTCTGCGTGCACACTCCGCTGCAGCGTCCAGGCCAATGCCCAGCGCATCTGCATCATGGGCATCCGTGCCCAAGGTAACCGCTTCACCGCCAAATTCGCGGTAAGCTTTCAGTACCCAATCCTCCGGACTCAGGCGGCCAAACCAGCGGAACAATCCGCGGGTGTTGATCTCCATGGGGATACCGGCCTGTGCCGCGGCGCGCACGACTTCCATCGCCACGTCACGGTAGGCAATCATCGTTGCGGGTCTGGGGAGCTTTCCCTCCAGCACGCGCACCGGATAATCCAGATGACCGAGTGCATCGATACGTCCGAATTTGATCAGACGCAGATGATTGCGGTAATAGGTATCCAGAATCTTGTTCAGATCCCCTGCGTCGTAATCGACATAATAGTAGTCGGTACCGTCATCCACGTTGTGGATGGAACCGAGCACAAAATCAAAATCGTGAGCATCCAGAAATTCGCAGGAGCGCTGGGGTTCCTCATAGGGCTGCCCCAGTTCGATGGAATAGATCACATCCAGACGGCCGCTATAGCGCTCCTGCGCTTCCATAACGGCCTGTCGAGCCGTGGCAGAGTGTTCCGTGTAAAAAGCTCTGCCGTCCATGGCTCTTGGCCCCCAGGGATTGGAGGTCATTGCGTCGTAATGCTCGGTAAAGGCGACACCCCGCAGGCCGAGCGCCAGCGCTCTTTCACAATGCTCGATGATCGTGCTGTGACCGTCGGAAGAAAACGTGGAGTGAACGTGAAGATCGGTATACTTCATGCGGGGACACCTCCTTTGTACATCTTTCGGGCTGCCTTGCGTATTATAACCGTTCTTTTCATCATTTGCAAATCATCCGTTTCGCAAAATAAACGGAATCTGCGGTCGTGACAGCCACAGATTCCGTTTATTCAATTTATTCAAAAATATTTTTTGTGTTTTGTATTTTCGCCGAAATTTTTACGGAATTTTCACGATTCCAACGCCGTCAACGAAATCAATTTCGGTTCCGTAAGGCTCGGACATTTTAGCAAATCTGTCAATCACTGACTTATTCTGCGAAATAACCGGCAGACCCTTGCGATAACGGGGCAGATTGAAGCTTAAATCAATGGGAACCAGTTTGATCTCGGTGATTTTGTCATTTTCGACGGTAAAGCAGGGCACCAGGCTCTCCCAGACGCGGTAGTCGGTATCCAGACCGATGGTACCGTTCTTGGAACGGGTATCCATGCCCATACCGACAGCGGCGTCGTGGGGCAGCTTATACTGGGTGTAGAAATCGGAGGGCTGATGGGTGGTGGTATCGTTTTCAAAGAGGAAGTCGCCGAGGCTGTAGAAGATCACGCCGTTCTTGTAATGCTCCATGCCGCGCAGAATATGGGGACCGTGACCCAGCACTGCGATGGCGCCGGCATCGATGCAGCTGCGGCTGAAGGTCTCGAGGAACTCCGCAGGCTGCTCCTTATCGGCATTGTTCATGGCATGGCAGTGGATGCTGACGAGCACGTAGTCCGCCTGACGCCTGGCTTCCTGGATGGAGGCAGCGATACGGGCCATATCGGCCTTATTGGGCGTGGTCTTGCGGAAGGTCTTTTCGTCCTCGATGAAGCGATGCTTACCGAACATGAACACGCCGTCATCGTTGGAGCCGAAGCCTTCCTTGACGGTCTGGTTGCGGGCGGCGTTGATCTGGATGGGATCCGCCATTTCCTTCAGGGCATCCATGTACTTCTTTTCCACGTGGAAATCCTCGGTGAAGCGCAGACCGTTGACACCGGGACGGCCCTGCATATCGCGGCGCTGCTCACCGGCCATCCAGAAATCATGGAAGCTGGCAGTGGCGGCGACAAGGGCAACGCGGGCGTTATTGCAGTCGATGTAGACCGGCGCGGAAGCGTCGGCGAGGTTGCGGCCCACACCGGCATAGCGCATATTGCGGGCTTCCAGGTAACGCATGGTGGCTTCCAGGCCATTGTGAGAATAATCCATGGAATGGTTATTGGCGGCGTTATAGAGGTTGAAGCCGAACTTCTCGATATCCTCGAGGATGCTGGGATGGGTCATGGACCAGGTACCGCCGGAGAATGCGCCGGGATATCCCTCGCGGTCATGGACGGTGAACTCGAGATTGGCAAAGCGCACGTCAAAGCTCTTGAGGAAGGCCACGAGCTCGTCAAAGCCCTTGTAGCCGTTCTCAGGCAGGCGACGGGTCATGAACATATCGCCTGCTGCGACGAAAGTAGCAGAAGTTTTCATGATTATGTATCCTTTCCTATGTAAAAATTACGGTTTACTTGCGTTTAAACCAACTGGCGACTGCCTCAGCCGCCGCTTCGGCAAACGCCTCGCGGCTTTCCGCATCCTTCAGGGACTCGAAATCCCGGGGATTTGGCATAAACGCCGCTTCCAGCAGGATGGCGGGCGCCCAGGCGGTACGGCAGACATAAAAGTTTTCCTGATGAAGGCCGATGTCCCGATCCTCCAGCGAATTGCAGAGTGATGCATAGACCGACGCCGCAGCCTCTGCAGAAACAGGCGCATAATAGTAGACGCCAAAGCCTCTGGTATTACCACAGTCCACGTTTTCGCTCATGGAATTGGCATGTACGGAGATAAACAGATCCGGCTTCACACGCCGCGAGACCTGCACCCGCTCCTCAAGGCTCATCGTAACATCCTCCGTGCGGGTAAGCGTCACATCGGCGCCCAGTGCCTCAAGTTTATCTTTGAGCAGCAGAGCTGTCTGCAGATTCACGGCCTTTTCGGGGTATTCTTTTCCCAACAGTCCCAGCGCACCCGATTCCGCGCCGCCGTGACCGGCGTCCACAACGACTGCAATGCCGTCAAGCGGCTGATCGCCGTCAGACGCTTCCTTCTTCGGTCTGCAGCACAGCGTCACACCGCTGTCATCGGCTTCCACCCAGAAGCCGCCCAGCTCTGCGTCATCCCGCAGATGCAGCGAATAGCGCATACGCAGATCCACATCGCTGACGTTAAAGACAGAAAACAGACTGCCCGCCGGGATGCCGATCTCTGCCGGCAGCGTCGGTGACAGGCGCAGATGGAGAATCCGCTCGGCGTCGTCATAGACTGCGTAAGCGCTGCCATTTCCCGGGAAATGCAGCCGTTCGATGCCATCCTCACCCACGGTCCAGGTACCGCCGGACA
Source organism: Oscillospiraceae bacterium (assembly GCA_015067675.1). Taxonomy (GTDB): domain Bacteria; phylum Bacillota; class Clostridia; order Oscillospirales; family QAMX01; genus SIG502. The sequence goes on along the minus strand of SVMB01000028.1, from coordinate 22,911 downwards.
GTCCGGCGCTCCCCTGCTCCAGATCAATGCCGTCAGTCTGCACCCACTGGCCGATGCCCAGTTTGACCCAGCTTCCTGAGATTTCCGTAATTCTGTCAACCATTCCGGCACACAATTCTCCGGACGGTCCACCCCTGGTCGTCGCCTCCGGGTAGGTGTAAACCGCCGGTGCTGTCACCCGTGCAATTGTCCCGGCAGGATCCGGGGCTGCTGCAATCATTCCTGCCTGCACACGACTGATATGAGCGCCTGCGGTCATGGTATAGACCAGACACTGTCCGTCCAGTTCTTCATCCAGCGGCAGCGTCAGCGTGTAGTCAGTCAGAACATACTGCGACGCATCAGGTGAAATCCGCTGCGTCGGCTGCATCCGGTAGTTTGCATCGCCAACCTTTACCTTGACTACAGCACCAATCGGCGCCGTGCAGGTAAGCGTTACGTCACTGCCCGCCGGGAGATAGGTATCCCGCAGCGGATAGGCATAGGTGATGGCATAGGATGAACCAACACTCAGCTTATCCTGCGCCTCGATGCGGGTAATGATACGGGTCTGGGTCGTATCATCCTGACAAACGGTAATGACATTTTCCCCGTATTCAAGCTCGACAAGCGTTCCCCAGAAGCCGGAGGCCGAGCGGTCATAGACCGGCTCACCGTTGACCAGCAGGGTCATTCCCGTATCGGAACTGCCGCCAACGTAATATGCATCCAGCGTCGTGGTGATATCCCGCTCCGGGCGGTGGATACCCAGCTCATATTGCCCCTTTTCCGGGGTCATATCCGTGATGTAGGCGGCGTTAATCCGCAAAACCTCATCCAGGGTTTTCGCGATATCATCGGTAAAGCTGCCCCAGCGGAAAAAGATACTGCCGTCCACCTCGGGTACGCCGAGATTATAGATGAGCTGCCGTCTGAGCTGCTCCGGGCTCTGCCAGGCCGACGACTGGCTCTGATCGCCGATGCGGTAGACCGCATGGCCGATGTAGAGCTTCACGTCTGTCCCACGTACGGTATCTGCCCACCAGTCAACAAGCGTCTGATAGTCGGCAGCCTTATGACCAAACTCCCAGTAAATCTGCGGGGCAATGTAATCAAGCCATTCTTCCTGCACCCAGAGCCTTGTATCGGCGTAATGTTGGGTGTAGGCTTCACCTCCTGCAGTCGCAGAACCCGCCGGATCGGTGGAAGCGTTTGCCCAGATACCGAAGGGACTGGCACCGAAGCTGATGTCGGGATTAGCCGCGTGAAGCGCTTCGTCCAAAGCCTTAATCAGCGCATTGACGTTTTCGCGCCGCCAATCATCCAGACTCTGTCCTTCCTCCGCCAACGCCTCATACGTGCCTGCGTCGGCAAAATCCGTCGCGGGATAGAAATAATCATCCAGATGGATGCCGTCCACATTGTAGTTTTCCACGATCTCGACCGCTGCATCCACAATCAGCCCGCGCACCTGCGGCAGTCCCGGATCGAAATAAAAGTCGCCGCCGTGTGCAATCACCCAGCCTGGATTTTCCCGGGCAGGATGCCCTTCGGGAAGTTCTGAGAGTTCACTTACGCGGTCGCTGCCGGTGTTTTTCGTAATCCGGTAGGGATTGATCCACGCATGCAGCTCAAGGCCGCGTTCATGGGCTTCCAGCAGCCAGTACTGCAGCGGATCAAAGCCGTCGTCGGGCGCCGTTCCGGCTTCTCCCGTCAGATAGCGTGACCACGGAAAATACGCAGACGCATAAAGAGCATCGGCGCAGGGGCGCACCTGCAGAATCACAGCATTGCAGCCCATCGCGGCAGCACTGTCAAGAATCTCATCCGCCTGCGCTTTCAGAGCCGCGGCATCTGTTGTTCCTGCGGATGGGTAATCCAGATTGAGCACGGTAGACACCCAGACTGCGCGGAAATCCAGCGCACTGCCGTCTTTCCCTGTCCCGTCATCGGTTGCCTGCGTGTGTCCGATTCCCGGCACTGCCGATGCAAGCACAATCAGGCAAATTATGAGCATCCAAAGCCTTTCCATCCCGTAAATATGCCTTCTTTGCTGCATAGATTACTCCTGCTGTGCGTTTTCACCTGCATGTTGCACATGCTTGATGCTTTTTTCAATTTTTGCCCGCGGAACCATGATTTCATGGCCGCAGGTGGTGCATTTCATGCGAAAATCCATGCCGACGCGCAGGATCTCCCAGCATTTTCCGCCGCACGGATGCACTTTTTTGAGTTCAATGACATCATGTAAACGAATATCCATCATTTACTACCTTTCAAATCCGCATGTAGTTATCGCTCCCGGGCATACTCACAACGTCACCGTATACGCCGGTGCTGTGCGCAGGCGTACGCTGACAGTTCATCACAAGGGGTCTCACAACAAATGAAAATCACCGCTGTATTTGACAATATGGAAGCGGCCGAAGCGGCAGCGGCACAGGTGGAAGCTTCCATGCCTGCGGCTCATCGCAGGGCCCATTCCCTTCGCGCTTCCGGCGATGACTGGCTTCCCGGCGAATCGCCTCCCACCGAGGTTTTCTACGCCCGCACAAACGGTCTGGTCAATGCCGGGCTTGCCGCCTCCGTCTATCCCGGCGCCTTTTCCGGCGGCGTCAATCCTCCGGGACTCTTTCAGGGTTCCATCCCCTATCCCTATCTGGATCTCGCGCCTGACACCGAAAGCCATGAAGCCCCTTCCGAAGAGGTACTCCTCACCATCGAAGTCGGCTCCAATCATATCCGTCAGGCAGAGAGTATCCTCATCAACCACCACGGACACAACATCCGTATCAGTGAAAGCCATTATTAAGGAGATAAGTTCATGTTCCTTGATCGAATCGCACTGCTGCTGGTGATTGTCGGCGCGCTCAACTGGGGCAGCATCGGCATCTTCGGCTTCGACATCGTGGCAGCCCTTGCCGGCGGTCAGCTTGCCATCATCAGCCGCATCATCTACACCCTCGTCGGTATCGGCGGCCTGTGGTGCGTCTCGCTGCTGTTCCGGGACCGCGAAGCCTACGCCCATTCCAACTGACGCAGCCGCCCGCAGCTATTCATCTCCTCACTAACGATTATATCGTTATCCGGGCGTTACGTCAAGAACCGTCTGCGTATTTCACGCAGACGGTTCCTATGTTTTACAGTATATACAGTTTGGTTGTCAGATATGCATTATCGCTCTTCGACAGCAGCTTTTGCACGCAGCATCAGATCACGCCAGTCGGCAGGAGCCGAGGGTGCCATGTCGGAAAGCGGCGTATCCAGGAACTGCTCGCGCATCTCGCGTACAATCGCGCCGAAATCAATCTCCGGCGCATTGCCATCCAGGAACTTATCCAGCCAGTCAAAGTAGATCTGATGCTCGGGGATGTACACATACTGCGCCAGCTCATAGATATGACTGCGGCAGTAGCCGTTGACGGCGTTATCCTTGAGCGTACGCTCAAAATGCTGATTGACAGGCGCCTCGGCTTTGAGCTTTTCAAGGCTGTCACCCAGGGAATACTCAGGTGTCAGGGCAAGAATCTCGGCAAAGAGTGCAAGCTCGCGCATGATGCGGGCGCAGCGCTCTCTGATACCGTCGGCATCCGCGCTGCCGCGCAGGAAATCGCGAATCTGCATTTCCAGCAGCATCTCCTGCGTGTTGAGGTGACGGCTCATGGTGGAGCGGGCAAGGTCCACTGCGTCGCGCAGGAGCATGGGATTTTCACGCATCTGTTCCGTCACTCCGGCCAGACGTTCATACACCGGCGCGTAGTGCTCACGCAGCGGATATTCCAGGTCGGTAGCATAGCGGATGGTCTGCTCATACCTTTCCACATTGGAGCCGGGCTCGATCTTTCCGGTGGGATTGACGGTCAGTGCACGGGGCGCGCTGTGGATGCCGAAGAATACATCACGGTTATCCATCATATAGCAGGCGTTTTCCCGGTCGTAAGACCAATGAGACAGCGGCATGATGGGCATGAAGCGCTTCCAGACCTGCTCCATGTACATCCAGTCATCGCCGTAACGTCCACGGCACATATCAACCAGCAGCGTACGATTTTCACGCTCGGCAAACAGCGGCTTGTCAAGCGGATTCCAGGCGTTTTCTGTCAGATACTCCAGCATCAGTGTATCACTGTGGGAAAGCTCCGGCCAGAAGATCATGCCCTTACACATCGGGTCGTCCTTAGCCATTGCAAGGCGCTTTTCGATATGCGGATAGTCACCGCGCATGTCCGAATTGTTTTCATAGCCGTGGAAAATGCCGAACACCCACGGGAACTTGTTCTGCACACCCCAGTTGCCGAAGAAATTGCGGGTGCTGGTGGACTCGGAGGTATAGTCGAGGATGATGCACTGCTCAGGGTCAAGCTCCGCCACCAGCTTCTGGACCTCTTCCGGCTTCCAGTACATGACAAAGTCCCAGGAGGCGATCATCAGCTTTGCCAGCGGATACTTTTCACGCAGGTGACGGCAGATCTGGCGGTAGGTGTAGAGCTTAAAGTTGAGGTTATCGCGGCGCTCTTCATAGCACATACGCTCTGCCAGGCCGATGGTATGGAAAAGCTCGGGCTTGCCGTAGTTTTCCACATAGGCGTCGGTGATCTTGAAGTAGCGCTCGAGGTTTTCCTTCTGCCGGATATCCCAGACAAGGCCGGTGGGCTGACGATAACCGGCGGTGGTCTGCGGCACAAAGTCGGGCTTGATCTTTTCCAGGAACTCGTTGGGTGTACGGGAATACCAGTGGGTCATGGTGCCGCAGTCCTCGGAATGAATCAGGTCACGGTCGAAGGCATACTGCAATATCTTCTTGCGCAGCTGTCCGCGGAACTGCAGCGACCAGAACAGCGTACGGTTGTCATAGCCTTCCGTAGCCTCGGGCAGGATACCCTCCGGATCAGGGTAGCTGACGATATCCGGGAAGGCCTTTTGGAACACGTCGTCATGGCCGATGCGCAGCATGAAATAGTTCAGGCGGCGCTTGACCATCCAGTCAATCTCACGGCACCAGTCGTCATAGCCCCAATGCTCGGCCTGGAAGCGATGCAGAGAACGATGGGCAAAGTAGCGCAGACCACGATACTGAAAGCGCGGTTTCTCAACAACGTTATAACCCTTGATCTCGATGGTATCCCGGTGAGGGATCGTATCGCCGTCCCAGTAATAATTACAGTTGGCGGCTCTGTGGAAGAAGTCATAGACCGCGTAAAGCGTACTGCGGCCGCGGCCGCCGGCCAGCAGCAGAATCGTCTGCGTACCGCGGCGAAGCGTACGGATACAATAATCATCCGTACCGTAACGGATGCCCAGGCTGTCAAGCACTTCCTCATTGATCAGAACGCGCACACTGTCGCAGACATCGTCGGCGCCGACGATGATCGCGTCCTCGTTTTCGTCAAGCTCCGTGGTAAGTTCCAGGCTCTGCCCCGTCACCTTTTCCCACAGCTCGGCACAGGCGTCTGCTGCGATGCGATACGCTGCCGGTGCATCTGCTGCATATACGATTTTCATAGCTGGCATCTCCTTAATTCATTATTGTTGAACGTTTAAATTCATTCATTTTGTATTAACGAACACTTACAACGTAATTATATAACGGCATATCCGCTTTGTCAACCCTTTTTTGAGCAATCGACACCGTGTTTTTCATTTGATGATTGCTTTTTGAAGCCCGACATGGTATAGTTGACGTATGACCGGAACATTGGAGGTTTTCAGTATGATCGACAAAGGTATCATTGTTTGTTCCATCGCTCCCACAGCAGTTCCCGGAGAGCCTGTCAATCCCCGCAACAGCGAAGGTTCCTTCATCCGTACCACCGATGGGCGCATCCTCTTTACCTATACCCGCTTTGAAGACGACAACTGGCATGATGACGCCAATTCAGACATCGCCTGCATCGAATCCTCTGATGAGGGGCTTTCCTGGTCTGATTACCGGGTCCTCTTCCGTGCCCGCGATCTGGGCGTCAACAATATCATGAGCACAACACTGCTGCGTATGCAAAACGGCGATATCGGCTTGTTTGTTTTCCATCGTCTGCACGACCGCAACAGCAAATATGTGCTCTATCGCAGCGCCGACGAGGGATATACGTGGTCAGAACCCACCGAGTGCATCAACCTTCCGGGCTACTATGTGGTCATCAACGACCGTGTCCTGCGCCTCTCCGACGGTCGCCTCATTATCCCCGCGGCCTACCATCCGCCTATGCCGGACACTTACAATCGCTTTTCGGTGACATTTGTCGGCGTCTGCCGCTTTTTTATCTCCGATGACGACGGGTTCACGTGGCGTCCCACTCCCAGTCTAGTTGGCGGCCGTTTCAGTCACACCGAAACCGGGCTGCAGGAACCGGGGCTTACCGAACTTTCCAACGGTGTCCTCTGGGCCTACGCCCGCACCGATCAGGGAAGACAGTACGAGTACTTCTCCTTTGACCGTGGCGAAACCTGGACTGCCCCCCGGCCGTCTGCCTTCTTCTCCCCGCCTTCTCCCATGCTCATCCGCCGCAACCCCTACGACGGAAAACTCTACGCCATCCGCAATCCCTTCCCCAACTATCCTTATCGTGATGTGATTCCCGGTGCCTACGGACGTACCCCCTTTGCCCTGTCAACCAGTGATGACGATGGCAAAACATGGTCTGAGCCGCTGTTCATCGAGGACGATCCGGCTCACGGCTACTGCTACCCCGCCATCCATTTTGAACCGGATTACCTGCTCATCTCCTACTGTTCCGGTTCCCGTGCCGAAGACGGCGGCTGCTTAAACCGTACCACTATCCGCCGCATCGAGCTTTGACAATATCCATACTACTGATCGGAGGTTTTCACCATGATCGAAAAAGGTACTATCGTGTGTTCCCTCACTCCTTCGGCAATTCCCGGACAGCCCTCCAATCCCCGCAACAGCGAAGGTTCCTTCATCCGTACCCGCGACGACCGTATCCTCTTTATCTATTCCCGCTTTGAGGGTGAAAACGGCAGCGACCATGCCAATGCGGACATCGCCTGTATCGAATCTGCCGACGAGGGCAAAACCTGGTCTCAGCCCCGCATTCTCTTTCGCGCCAAGGATCTGAAGCTCCAAAACATCATGAGCGTCACCCTGCGCCGTATGGCAAACGGTGACATCGGTCTGTTCTACTTCTACCGTCTTCTCAATCACGACAGCAAATACGTCCTCTATCGCTCCACCGACGAAGGCGCGACCTGGTCTGAGCCCATTTACTGCATCGATATCCCCGGCTACTACGTGGTCAACAACGACCGTGTGCTGCAGCATTCCTCCGGACGTCTCATCGTTCCTGCCGCCTTCCATCCGCCGATGCCCGCCTCCGATAACCACTACGCCGTCAGCTTCAACGCCACCAACCGCTACTTCATCTCCGACGACGACGGTTTCACCTGGCGTCCCACCAAAACGACCATCGCCATCAACTGCCCTCACACCGGCTCCGGTCTGCAGGAACCCGGCCTCGTAGAGCTTGCCGGCGGCGTTATCTGGGCCTATGCCCGCACCGATCTCGGGCGCCACTACGAATACTTCTCCATGGACGGCGGCGAAACCTGGACGCCTCCCCAGCCTTCGGCCTTCACCGGTCCCTGCTCTCCCCTGCTCATCAAGCGCAATCCCTTTGACAACAAGCTCTACGCACTCTGGAATCCCATTCCCAATTACCCCGGCCGCACCATCGTCCCCGGAACCATGGGACGTACGCCCTATTATCTGGCCACCAGCGACGATAACGGCGTCACCTGGTCGGAACCCGTCGTGATCGAGGATGATCCCAACCACGGCTACTGCTATCCCGCCATCCATTTCGAACCGGATTACCTGCTCATTTCCTACTGTTCCGGTTCCCGTGATGAAGACGACGGCTGCTTAAACCGTACCTCCATCCGCCGCATCGAGCTGAATTAACCATCAATTTCCAGTTGATGGCATTTTGCGCAATTTTCATTTTTCTTTCGTTTTGTTCCCTGTTATAATGCACAAACTTTATGAAAATAATAATCAGGCAGAACTTTTTCCGAAACTGTGCGTCATAAGTATCGAAAACAAAACAGAAAGGAAAACCCAAAACACATGAAGAAAATCATTGCTCTCGTTCTCGCCCTCTCTATCGCCCTGCTGTGCGCCGCCTGCGGCGGTAATGCCAACACCTCTACCACCACCGCGGCTACCACGACCACCGCTGCCACCACCACGACTCCCGCCGCTCCCGAGTATACCGCCGAAGAGATCGCCGCCGCCATCCGTGAAGCCTACGGTGAAAACTATCTGTCCAACGCTCCCATCCCCGAGGAGCTGCTGACCGATATGTTCGGTCTGGATCTGGCCGACTGCGAAGAGATCGTAGCTGAGATGCCCATGATCGGCTTCCATCCCGACCGCGTGATCGTCATTAAGGCCAAGGCCGGCGCTGCCGACAAGATCGAGGAAGCCCTCAATGCCGCCCGCGAAACTCTGGTCAACGACGCCATGCAGTATCCCGCCAACCTCGCCAAGATCGACTCCGCCAAGGTTCTGCGCAACGGTGACTACGTTGTCTTCCTGCTGGCCGGCGCTCCCGACGATGTCAGCGAAAATGAGACCGACGCTGCCAAGTTCGCCGAAGAGCAGGCTCAGATCGGCGTGGATGCTTTCAACGCTCTGTTTAACTGATTGAATCGACTGAAACCTTTCATGGAGGCGCGCATCGCGCGCCTCCATTATTACTGCTATGACAGGTGACGCATCATGGTATTTTCAAGTCTGAATTTCCTCTTTGTTTTCCTGCCGATCTTCCTGCTTCTCTACTTTGCTGTTCCCCGCAGCTGGAAGAACACCATTCTGTTTATCACAAGCCTCATCTTCTATGCCTGGGGCGAGCCGATTTATGTGGTCCTGATGCTTTTCTCGACGCTGGTGGACTACACCCACGGCATGATCGTTGAAAAACATCGCGGAACGAAGAAAGCAAAGATCGCACTTATATCCTCGGTGGTAATTAACCTGGCGCTGCTGGGCGTATTCAAGTACACCGACTTCATCCTGGCTACCATCAATTCCCTTCTGGGTACGTCCATTCCCCTCCCCGGACTGCCGCTGCCCATCGGCATTTCCTTCTACACCTTCCAGACCATGTCCTACACAATCGACGTCTACCGTGGTGAGGCCAAGGCACAGAAGAACATCATCTCCTTCGGCGCCTACGTGGCCCTGTTCCCCCAGCTTATCGCCGGTCCCATCGTTCGCTATCAGACCGTCGCCGATCAGCTCAATGAGCGCGAGCATACCATCGACCGCTTTGCCGACGGTGCACAGCGTTTTGTCGTCGGTATGGCCAAGAAGGTGCTGCTTGCCAACAACATCGGCGCTGTCTGGGATACACTGTCCACCGTGACCGGCAGCGAACAGAGTGTGCTGGGTGCCTGGCTCGGCATCATCGCCTATGCCTTCCAGATCTACTTCGACTTCTCCGGCTACTCCGACATGGCTATCGGTCTGGGTCATATGCTGGGCTTTGACTTTCTCGAGAACTTCAACTATCCCTACATTTCCCGCTCGATTACCGAGTTCTGGCGCCGTTGGCACATCTCCCTTGGCACCTGGTTCAAGGAATATGTCTACATTCCACTCGGCGGCAACCGCCGCGGTATCGGCCGTCAGCTCATCAACATCGGCGTTGTCTGGCTGCTGACCGGCATCTGGCACGGCGCCAGCTGGAACTTCGCCGCATGGGGTATCTATTACTGCATCCTGCTGCTCATCGAAAAGCTGTTCCTGCTCAAAGTCCTCAAATCCGCGCCCCGCTGGATCAGTCATGTCTATACGCTCATCGCGGTTCTTTTCGGCTGGGTGCTCTTCGCCTTTGATAATTTCTCAAAGGGTATCGCCTACTTCGGACAGCTTTTCGGCGCAGGCTCCATTGCACTTGTCAGCGATACGGCTCTGTACGCACTCACCTCGAACCTGCCGCTGCTGGTGATTCTGGTCATTGCCAGTCTCCCCGTCGGCCGCAATCTCTACCACAAGGCTGCCGCGAAGCTCTCTTCCGGTACGCTGACGCTTGTGGACGGTGTTCTGATGGCCGCCGGCTTTATTCTCTGCATCGCCTGGCTTGTCACCAGCACCTACAATCCGTTTCTCTATTTCCGTTTCTAAGGAGGGATGACCATGCGTGCCAAAACACTGACCGTTCTGTTTCTCGTTCTGGTGTTCTCGCTGTCCGTACTGGGTCTGATCCTCCCCGACCGGACTTTTTCCGAGAACGAAAACCGCTATCTGGAGTCTTTTCCGACCTTTTCCATCAAATCGCTCTTTGACGGTGACTTTACCGCCGATTTCGAGACCTACATCACCGATCAGTTCCCCCTGCGCGATCGCTGGATCGCTATGAAAACCGCAGTGGAGCGTCTGACCGGCAAGCGAGAGGCCGGTGGCGTCTACTTCGGCTCCAACGGAGCACTGATTGAGAAGTTTGACAAGCTCGACGAGGAGCAGTTTACAACCAACATCGGCTATCTGCAGGCATACTCCGCACGACTGCAGGAAAAGTACGGCCTGACTCCCCGGATCATGCTCGTCCCCACCGCGTCCGCTATCTATAAGGATGCACTGCCGCGATTTGCCCCGGAAGTCGATCAGGCGGCGCTCATTCAGCGGCTCTGCGATGCCGGACTCTCTGTTGTGGATGTGACCAATGCGCTCACCGCACATCGTGATGAATACATCTACTACCGTACCGACCATCACTGGACCAGCCTCGGCGCCTATTATGCATATGCTGCCTACCGTGAGATGCTCGGCGACTCCGCTGCCTCCTATGACAGCTACACAAGCGAGGTCATGAGCAATGAATTCTACGGTACGCTCTTCTCCAAGGTCGGTGCAAAGGACATCCTTGCCGATACGCTGACTGCCTGCTATCCTGAGCTGCCCATCCACGTCAGCTATAACCTCGGTCAGAGCGAGAGTGACTCCTATTACGAGCCGAGCTATCTCGACACCAAGGATAAGTATTCCGTTTACCTCAACGCCAACCAGTCGCTCTCCGTCATCTCCGGAGGTGTCGACAACGGCCGTCATCTGCTGGTGTTCAAGGATTCCTACGCCAACACCTTCCTGCAGTTTGCGGTAAACGACTACGAAACCATCCACGTCATCGACCTGCGCTACTTTGCCATGTCGGTGGATGCATATCTGGAAAGTGTCGCCCAGTCAGGCGAGGCCATCACGGACGTGCTGGTTCTCTACAACACCAAGAATTTTTCATCCGACCGCAATCTTTTCTGGTTAAAGTGATCCAGACCGAAAAATCATCAGCAGTCATCTGATTCCCCTCGAAATAATTGTTGTATAAGGCTTTACAAACCGCCCGGCAGTATGGTATAGTAGACCCATACTGCCGGGTATTCTTTTCTCCCGCGTGTTTTGAAAGGAATGTGTACATGGATCATACTGATTTTGAGATTATCCGCCTGCTGCGTGAAAATGCGCGCATGAAAGCCTCCACCATCAGCTCGAAGGTCAATCTTTCCGTCTCCGCAGTGCTCGAGCGCATCCGCAAGCTCGAAGAAAACGGCACCATCGACCAGTACACCGTCCTGCTCAATCAAAAACAGCTCGGCAATGATCTGACCGCGCTCATGGAGGTCAGTCTTGAGCATCCGCGCTATTTTGATGACTTCTGCGAGATGATCTGCAACGAGCCGTCCATTGCTTCGTGCTATTATCTGACCGGTGAGTTTGACTTCATGCTCAAGATTTACACCGACAGTTCCGAGAGTCTGGAACTGATTCACCGCATGATTAAGAGTATGAAGGGTGTGCAGAATACCAAGACCCATTTCGTGCTTAAACCTATCAAAAACGAATTGTCCGTTATTCCTGAGCTTCCGCCGAAAAAATAACGCCGTTTGCCGGTGCAGTCGCTTTTCTGTCCTATTTTTTACCGTCGCTTTTCATCTTTACCGAAATGTTTTTCGTTTTTGTCGGAAATCATTTGCAAAACTGTTTTTTCGTTCTATAATACCCATTAGAATTTTCTCATATTTATTCATCGAAAGGAACATACAGTATGCAGAATCTCGGTTATTATAACGGCAAAATCGGCCTGATTGAAGAAATGATGATCCCCATGAACGACCGCGCCTGTTACTTCGGCGACGGCGTTTATGACGCCACGTGCTGCAAGAACGGCGTGATCTATCTGCTGGAAGAGCATATTGACCGCTTCTTCAACTCAGCAGGTCTTATGCGCATCAACCTCGGCTACACCAAGGCCGAGCTTGCCGATATCCTCAACAGCCTTGTCAAAAAAGTCGATGCCGACGAGCTCTTCGTCTACTGGCAGGCTTCCCGCGGTACCGCCAAGCGCAATCATATCTTCCCCACCGGCGTGCCCTCCAACCTCTACATTACCATCACCCCCGCGCCTCTCAAGGGTACCGATCACCGCCTCAAGCTCATCACCCGTGAGGATACCCGTTTCCTGCACTGCAACGTCAAGACCATTAACCTCCTGCCCAGCGTCATGGCTGCCCAGGAAGCAGAAGAGGCCGGCTGTGATGAATGCGTCCTGCATCGCGGTGAGCGCGTCACCGAATGCGCCCACTCCAATGTTTCCATCATCAAGAACGGCATCCTCAAGACCCATCCCTGTGACCACTACATCCTGCCCGGCATCGCCCGCGCTCATCTGATCAAAGCCTGCAAGAAGCTCTGCATCCCCGTGGATGAGACTCCTTTCACGATGGATGAACTGCGCGACGCTGACGAAATCATCGTCACCAGTTCCTCCAAGTTCTTCCTCTGCGCCGATGAGCTGGACGGCAAGCCCTGCGGCGGCAAGGCTCCCGAGCTGACCAGCGCTCTCTGTAAAGAGATCATGGACGAATTCCACTCCTATGTGGGCGCATAAGCGCTGAAACGGAGGCACATCCTATGACGCAGGAACAACTCACCCTACTCAACATCGGTCAGAATCTGGACGATCTGATGAACCTTGACCCCCGCGGCTACGGCGTCTGCCGCATCCTCTATAAGGCCTCCCGCGCCTATGCCGGTGAGCCGGTCTCCATGCACGCAGCGCGTGTGATGCAGGATACCATCAAGCCCGGCGATCTGGTCTACGTGTTCACCGGCTTTGTCCTCCTGCCCCACCGTAAGGCTGAGATGGACGGTATCTGCGGCGCGATGCATCTGGTACGCGCCATTGCCCTGATGGGCGGGACGCCGGTGATGATTGTCCCGCAGGCCAATGTTCATGCCATCCAGGCGTTGGCGCCGGTGGTGGGACTGCATTACTACGATAACGTCGCCGACGCCGCTGCCGTTCACGCATCCGTCGCGGTACTTCCCTTTACCACCGATGCATCCAAGGCTTCTGCCTGCGCTGATGCAATTCTCGCCCAGGGCAAACCCTCTCTTGTTTTAAGCACCGAGACCGCCGGCGCCAACGCGCTCGGCGTTTATCACAACGCACTCGGCCGTGACATCACCGAACTGGAAGCCAAGAGCGATCTGCTCTTCAAGCGTCTGGGTGAGCTCGGCGTTCCCACCATCGCCGTGGGCGATCTGGGCAACGAAATGGGCATGGGTACCCTGCGTGAGCATCTGGTACGCTGGATTCCATCCGCTGCCCCCGGTTCCTGTCAGTGCGGCTGCGGCGGAGGTCTGGTTGCCGACACGAATGCCGATTACGTCGTGACCGCCACGGTCTCCGACTGGGGTGTCTATGCAATGCTTGCAGCGCTTGCCCATCTCACCGGCAAATACGACCTGATGGCCACCGCTGAACGAGTCCGTGAGGTCATCACCACCGCTTCCCGCAGCGGCATGGTGGATATGTACGGCTGGCTGATCCCCGCTGTGGACGGCTGTGATGCCGACTTTAATGCTACAATTGCCCATCTGATGCGCCGCTGTGTGGAAAACGCAGCCGGTCTTACCGAAACCTGCCGCGGCTGGTTTGAAAAGGTCGATGCGCTGGGCTTTTTTGAGGAATAATCTATGAACGATGTCAGCTTCAAACCCTGCGGAGACGGCGCCCTGACCGTCGCCTTCCCCTCCCGCATTGATCCTACTATCAACGCCCGGGTCTGTACGCTGGCGCGTCTGATCCCCGAGCGAAGAGTGCGCGGCGTCATCGAGACAATCCCCACGTTCAGTTCGCTGACCGTGCTGTTTGACCCGGCGATCACCACATATGCAAGGCTTGTCAGGGAGCTTGAGCGGCTTTTGCCCGAATGCAATCAGACCTCCGGTGCGCAGAAGCGGATTTTTGAAATCCCGGTCTGCTACGGTGAGGATTTCGGCGAGGACCTGCCCGATGTGGCAGCCCATGCAAAGATCTCCGCAGAAGAAGTCATCCGCGTCCACTCTTCCACCGATTACCTGATCTATATGCTGGGATTCCTGCCGGGCTTTGCCTATCTGGGAGGGCTCGACGAGCGCATTGCCACGCCCCGTCTGCAGTCTCCCCGCACGAAAATCCCCGCAGGTTCTGTGGGCATCGGCGGTGATCAGACCGGCATCTACCCGCTGGATTCTCCCGGCGGCTGGCGGCTCATCGGCCGCACGCCGGTGAAGCCCTACGATCCCCGACGTGCCGAGCCAATCTTATATCGCGCCGGAGATTACATCCGCTTTATTCCCATTACCCGCGCCGAGTATGACCGTCTGCTGCCCGCCTGCGAGGACGGCAGCTATGTCTGCAGCATCAAGGAGGGCTGAGGATGATTCAGATTACCAATCCCGGGCCCCTCACCACTCTGCAGGATATGGGCCGCTACGGCTATCAGACCCAGGGGTTCTCCCCCGCCGGTGCGATGGACACCCGTGCCCTCGCTCTCGGCAATCTGCTTGTAGGCAATGATCCGGGCGAAGCAGCTCTTGAGATGACCATGGGCGGCATCTCCTGTACCTTCTATCAGGAAAACATCATTGCTTTCACCGGCGCTGATGTGGAGCCGAAAATCAACGGCGAACCGATCCCCCGCTATCAGGCAGTCCTGGTCAATCGCTTTGATGTGCTCACCTGCGGCTTTGCCAAAACCGGCTGCCGTGCGTATATGTGCGTCAGCGGCGGTTTTGATGTTCCTCAGATCATGGGCAGCCGCTCCACCAGCCTGAAATTTAAGCTCGGAGGCCTTGAGGGCCGTAAGCTGCAGGCAGGTGATGTTCTTCCCTTCCGCCGTGCAATGCTCTCCATCCCCCGGATGGCAAAACGTATGCTTACACCTGAAACATGGGAAGAAATCGTCACGCTGCGTGTGATTCTGGGTCCCCAGGACGACCGTTTCACCCCGAAGGGCATTGAAACCTTCCTGTCCTCCGTCTATACCCTCACACCTGAGTCCGACCGCATGGGCAGCCGCATGGATGGCCCCGTCATCGAGCACCGCGAGGGAGCGGACATCATCTCCGACGGCATCGTTTTCGGCTCCGTGCAGGTTCCATCCGGCGGAAAGCCGATTGTACTGATGGCTGACCGCCAGACTACCGGCGGCTACACCAAGATTGCCACCGTCATCAGCGTTGACCTTCCCCTGCTTGCCCAGCGCAAACCCGGACAGGCGGTTCGATTTGCAGCCGTCACCTCCCGTGAAGCAGAAAAACTCTACAACGCTCAGCAGCGCTTCTATCAGCGTCTTGCCGACAGAAAGGGTTGGAAATTATGAAAGATTATGCCAACATGAGTCCTGCCGAAGTGCGTGCCCTGATCCGCGCAGGCGAGATTACCACGCCCACCGCCGGTATGAGCCTTGGATACGCGCAGGCAAACCTCGTCATTCTCCCGAAGGATCTGGCCTACGACTTCCTGCTTTTTGCCCAGCGCAATCCCAAACCCTGCCCGATCCTGGAAGTCAGCGACGTGGGCAGCCGGTATCTGAAGAAGATCGCTCCGGGTGCCGATATTGCCAGGGACATTCCCCGTTACCGTATCTATGAAGACGGCGTCATGACCGGCGAGTACACCGACGTATCCGAATTCTGGCGTGACGATTTCGTCAGCTTCCTCATTGGCTGCAGCTTCTCCTTCGAGTCCGAACTGCTGAATGCCGGTGTTCCCGTGCGACACATCGAGGAAGGCTGCAACGTTCCCATGTACATCACCAACATTCCCTGTGAACCCGCCGGTGTTTTCTCCGGCAATACGGTCGTCAGCATGCGCCCCATCCCCTATGCGCAGGTCACTACCGCCGTTACCGCCACCGCCGCCATGCCCCGTGTTCACGGTGCCCCCATCCATATCGGCGATCCGGATTACATCGGCATCAACGATATCAGCAAGCCTGATTTCGGCGATCCTGTCACCATCAAGCCCGGTGAGACGCCGGTATTCTGGTGCTGCGGCGTGACCCCGCAGGCCGTGCTCATGGCCTCCAAGCCCAAGTTTGCCATTACCCACGCCCCCGGTCATATGCTCATCACCGACGTGCTCAACGTCGATCTGAAAAACCAGTAATCAGGAGGATTTCACGATGAAGGTTGATCTCAACTGCGATCTCGGCGAGAGCTTCGGCAATTATACCATCGGTCTTGACGATCAGCTTCTGCCCTACATCACCTCCGCCAATGTCGCCTGCGGTTATCATGCATCCGATCCGCTGGTGATGACCAAGACTGCCGCCATGTGCGCAGCTTCCGGTGTCGCCATCGGCGCACATCCGGGTTTTCCCGATCTGATGGGCTTCGGCCGCCGCAACATGGCCGTGACTCCCGAGGAAGCAAAGGCTTATATGCTCTATCAGCTGGGAGCGCTGGACGCTTTCTGCCGCGTCTCCGGCGTAAAGATGGCGCATGTCAAGCCTCACGGTGCACTCTACAACATGGCAGGCAAGGACTACGCCCTCGCCCGTGCCATTGCCGAGGCCATTGCCGCTTTTGACGATTCTCTCATTCTCCTTGCCCTCTCCGGCAGCGAAATGCTTCGTGCCGCCGCCGATGTGGGCATCCGGGCCGCCCGTGAGGTCTTTGCCGACCGTGCCTACAACGAGGACGGTTCTCTCGTTGCACGTTCCAAGCCCGGTGCCGTCATCAAGGATGAAAACGAGGCCATCAACCGTGTGGTGCGCATGCTCAAGGAAGGAAAAGTGCAGGCCATCACCGGCGCCGACATCCCGATCACTGCCGATTCCATCTGTGTCCACGGTGACAACGAGCACGCACTGGCATTTGTCAAAACCATCCGCGCCCGTCTCGAGGCAGAAGGCGTCGAGGTCGTGCCGCTGGCTCGTGTGATTGCGTAATACATTCCATTCAATACAAACGCAGCCGCCGCGGTGAATACCGCGGCGGCTCATTTTTACTCATGCAGGATGATCATGGACAGCGACTGTTTCTGTGACTCCTTCGGCGGCAGAAGCTTGCCTGCGTTCACCAGTGTTTTAAGGCAGTGCAGGATAAACCAGCCGTCGGAATAAAAGGTAAACTGCAGGCCGTATTTCTGCATCGTGTGAAGATGCCTGGGCGTTTCCCGCAGCACCGCTTCAATGTAAGGTTTTCGCAGCGCTTCCAGCTCTTCATGGTACTTTTCCCGGATGCGGTCGCCGAAGGAAAGCAGGCGTTTTTTGATTTCCGCACCCTCCAGCCAGACGCACTGCTGCAGTGCTTTTATCTCCTGATCCGGCCCCTCAGCCATTTTGAGAAATCCACCCTCTACCAGCCAGGCATATTCTTCTTCGTTCAGCGCAGTACCCCGGCGTTCATGACTGAGCAGCGTCAGAATCCGTGCCGTATTCAGATGGTACTGATTATCCACGCGCCTTGCAGACCATTCCGTGTCGATCTGGTAGAGCGCCATATCCTGTGCACGGTCCCAGTACATGCCGCAGAAATTCTGCATGGAGTCAAAGTACTTCGGCTTTTCCTCCGCAGGATTGATCACCGACGCGTAGCAGATGTTGTGTCCGCCGTCGGGACGTCGGGTCGCCGCCTGTTCAAAGCTCACCTCTGCTTTGAGCAGATGCTCGCCGGAATAAGCCGCAATATAAGGAATCAGCGCCCAGAGCAGGAAGTTCCTATCCCGCTCTCCACCATCCGTGTACCCGCCCTGAAGGCCCGGATCCTCCCAGATATCAGAGGATATCAGCGCATCGTACAGTTCCGGCGCAAAGATCGCCGCCGCGCGATCATACATTTCATCATGCAGACGTGAAATCTCACTGTTTGTTTCATCCAGCAGGATGTTTCCCAGATATTTTCCGCCTTGTTTTGTCAAAAAACCGTATTTTTCCAGATATTCCGCCTCGTTTTCCACATAGACCGGCGACACATTCAGGATTTCCGCGATTTCGTTGACTGATTTGGCTTCCTTCCGGACCGTATAGGCAATATTCTGCGAAAGCGCCGTACGGAAGAAGTTTGCACAGCTGCCAAGCGTGCCGGGACTGCCGTTTGTGCCGCACATAGCAAAGAAAATCGGATTAAAGGAAAGTTCTTTTGTCTTTTCCACGGTTTCCATACCCCTTTTCAGTTCTTTTCGTGCCTCAAACAGATGCCATTTCACCGTACCGACGGGAATCCCCAGCATATCTGCTATTTCCGACTGTCTGCGTTTTTCGTAATAGTAGGCAATCACGATCTGCCGCTGCAGCTTTGCAAGCCTTGCAATCTCACGGTGCAGCGTTTCCTCACTCTCCCGCAGCAGCAGAGCATCCTCCGGCTCCGGTTCGTCTGCATGGATTGTTTCGGACAGCTCCTCAATCGGCGTGCCAATGTGCCTGTGTGCACGATCCCGGTAGTAGTTGCTCAGCGCGTTATGGGCAATCGTCCACACATACTTCTCCGTATCTTCGATATCACAGCGCAGCAGCAGCGTGCGCAATATCCGCAGCATGATCTCCTGTGACAGATCCTCTGCATCCTGCAGATTCCGGCAGCGCTTGAGTGCAAAGCCGTAGACGGGTTTGAGATAGGCTGAGGTGATTTGCCCGGCATCCTGTTTGTTCATCTGTTTTATCTCCTTGAAAGCGCTTTCACCTATACAGACACCGTGAACTGAAAAAGGTTTGGAAAATCTCTCATTTTTTATACAACAGCCGCCGCAGCTCATTGAAGAACTGCGGCGGCTGATTCGTTGCCAGGGATTCGATTCAGGGTACCCGCAGATTACTTACACATACTGCAGCAGGTGCGCAATGTGCAGTCCTGCGCGGGCGTAGTTGTCGGATTCCAGCGCAAAGGGGGTATACATCGGCTCCAGCGCCTCATTCCAGCGCTTGCCGAGACTCTTAAACTCCTCGATAAAACCGCGGGCAGCGTCGGTGGGGATGGTGCTTTCGGCGAGATAGGGCACGTAACGGCTCATCAGACGGGCCGTATCGATAGAGAGCTGCCACAGCGCCACGCGCACTTTCTGTCCGTCATCCCAGGGACGCGCCTGATCCAGCAGATACTGCGCCTCATCGGCAGCATGGGCAAGCTTTACGCAGGCCGGGGCAATCGCACGGTTTCCCTTCCAGACCTGATCGCGCAGGGTACGGTTGCGCGCGTAGTCGGACACATCACCCACGTCGCAGCAGGGGCTGACCTGCGTCGCCACGTCGCAGATATCCCGCAGCTCCTGGGCAGCCTTACCCAGAATATCGGGAATCCGCGCAAGGTCGGCATCAGCCACACCGAAGGAGTCCAGTGCAAAAGCCGCGTCGGTTTCCCGATCGGTCACGGCAGGATTGGCCATCGTCATCGCGGCGGCAATCAGGCAGTTTTCAATCTGCGGCCACGGCACACGGCGAATCGACCAGACAGTCACCACAACGCCCAAAGCATCGGCGGCAGCAGCGGCGCGGACAGCTTCACGGCAGTTATTGATATGGTGGGGCTGCAGCGCATAGAAGGAGTCGCCCGCGCACTGCGCGGCAGGCGCGACGATGACTTCGAAGCCGTTATCCTGCAGGAAGCGCACAAACGGGAAGGGATTCATGATGTAGGGCTCGCAGGCATAGACATAGTTTCGGAAGAGCTGCTGATGAAGCACCGGCCAGCTGTCGGGATTATTGGGATCGATGCCGCCCCAGAGCTGGGCGCGTTCACCTCTGGCGCCGGTGGAGGAATAGTTCCAGTCCATGACCACCACGCGGCCGCGCACTTCTTCCAGGATTTCCGGATGTGCCAGCAGCATATCGCACCACATAATCGGCTTTTTGCCGGCGTTGTTGATATAATCCACGCACTTGCGGTAGTGACCCATCAGTCGCTGATACTTCGGGCGCTCACCGCAGGTGGGGCAATGCTCGGCAAGGCGGGCTTCATCGCCGCCGATGTGGAAATACCGGCTGCGGGGATGCAGCTTCATCACCTGATCGGCCATGGCCGCAAAGAGTTCAAAGCTTTCAGGCTTGGACGGACAGAGCACGTCGGCCAGGGCCGTAGACTTTGCCGAGTCGGCAAGATGGGTATACTTTTCCCGGCGCAGGACGTAATGCATATGGCCCACGCACTGCACAACCGGGATTATATCCAGCCCAAGAGAGCCGCAGAGCGCGTCAAACTCCCGGATCTGGTCAACCGTCAGCGCATCAACCTCGGGAATATCGGAAAGTTCTCCCTCAAAGGGGAACTTATCCTGATACTCGAGAAGAATCGTATTATAGCCGAGTGCAGCCATCTTCCGCGCCGTTTCGCACATCATATCAAAGCTTAAAGTATAGGCTTTCAGATCCATATGCACGCCGCGGACAGGCAGTCCTTTGTATTCCTGCATGGGTACATCCTCCACTATCTATGGTATTTTCTACAGTATAGCATCCGACGGTGATTTTTGCAAGGGACAGCGCTGCAATATAAGTACAACAAGGCAGACAAAGCCTGTAAGACGTCCTGCACATTCCAACATAATGTGTATTTCTTTCTCAGTATTTGCAGCACAAAAAGCTCACCGGAGAAGCTTTCGCCTCTCCGGTGAATGAAAGTATTATGTAGACTCACACAAGTCTGCCCTGGCGATCCTTCGCCCAGGACTTTTCAGCCTTGAACTCATTCTTCATCCTGCCGATGCCGCGCTCGGACAGCGCACGCACGCAGGCACGGTTGCAGGCAGCAGCCATACGGTCAGGATCTCCCTTGGGATGCAGGCGATTGGCGGTACCGCCGTTGAGGCAGCTTTCGCAGAGCTTCTTGTCAAGCTCCGCCACGGGGAAGGTCTTCCCACAGATCACACGGATCTTCGTGTTCTCAACGGAGAGCGCGCCCAGAGGGCAGCCGGAGATACATGCACCGCACTGATTGCAGAGCTTTTCGCCGCTGTAGAGCGGATCGGAACCCAGCTCGGCGTCAGTGATGATCATCTGGAAGCGCTGACGATGACCAAACTCAGGGCTCAGGAACTGGCCGGAGAGGCCGATTTCACCCAGTCCGCAGGCAACAGCCGCGTAATCAAAGTCGGGTGCCACGTTGGGAGCAGGTCTGCCGGGCTCAACCGGCACACCCATGTTGTTGATGGCGTCGGGATTGGGGAAGATGGGGCAGGCTTCATAGCCCGCGTCCTCGATGAAGCGCACCAGATCATAGGTGGTGGCAGCGTTGAACTGATCATCGAGCATACGGCAGCCGAAGTTGCCGTAGGAGGCGAAGGTAGTGCCTTCCTCTGCGCCGCGCAGAGCGCCGCGGGGGATCAGACGGCCAACCAGGATCACGGTCTTGGCTTCGGGGAAGATCTTGAAGGGATCACGTCCGGGAGGCAGAATCGCAACGCCGCAGGCATCATGGAAGCGTTCGGGACCGGCAAAACCGATCAGGTCGATTCCCAGCTCTTTTGCCCTTTCACGGATGGCAGCTTTAAAATCTTTAGCCATTATTTCTGACCTCCGTTCTCAATATGCCGATAGCCGGCACTGTGACGATATTCGTTCTGGCGGATGGTGGGATCCTTTCGATCCAACGCAGACTCACGCCAGGGGTTGATGGCGCCGAGCTTGGCGTTCTTCTTGTAGTCCAGAATCCACATCTTCTTCTTGATAAGGGGATTGACGAAGAGGTTGCGGATGGCCTTGCGCTTTTCCAGAGAATCGGCGCAGGCACAGATACAGCCACGGGCGCCGCAGATGGCAAAGTAGCCGGTGTGGCCCAGGATGTAGCCGTAATAGTGGATCAGGAATTGGTCAGGACGGTCATAGACGCCGCCCCACTTGTTCTGGGCAATGGTGTAAGCCAGGCGGTAGGCCTCTTCCTCGGTGACGTCGGAGCTCTGTACGTCGTACTCAAGGTTGGGCATATCCTTCTTCAGGAAGGGAGAAATACGGTTGTTCAGACCGTGGTGGGTCAGCGTACAGCGGCCCATGTCCACGTCGCCCCAATAGATATCCTCACCGCCGACGCGGATGTGGATGGTGTTTTCCAGCTTGCCGAC
Organism: Oscillospiraceae bacterium; assembly: GCA_015067675.1. Taxonomy (GTDB): domain Bacteria; phylum Bacillota; class Clostridia; order Oscillospirales; family QAMX01; genus SIG502. Next base: position 598 of record SVMB01000028.1, on the reverse strand, counting down.
AGGCGGAATGGCGTTGCCGGGGCACTCGCGCACGCAGCGTCCGCAGTGGTTGCAGAGAGTACCGGTGGGAATGATCGGATCGGGTTCCAGCTCAGCGTCGGTCATAATCATGCCCAGACGAACACGGGGACCAAATTCAGGCGTCAGGAACACCTTGGAGTAACCCATCTCACCCAGACCTGCGCCGGCGCCCATGATACGAACGCTCATGGCGACGTTGGGCATACGGCCGGGCACGACCGGTTCGCCGTCGCCCATACGCTCGGAAACGGCAGGATAATGGGGAATGGCTTCAGCGCCCATATCCTCCAGCCAGCAGGCCAGCGCATAGGTCAGCTTCGGACGGAAGAGGGTGTTGAGGCGGTTGTAGGAATAGAAGGTGTAGTTATGCCAGTGGGTACCTTCCAGAATACCACGATAAGTACCGCGCGGGATACGCATGGCAAGCATGATGATGCTCTTGCATTCCGGGAAATAGTTCAGCGGGTTCATTAGAGGAGGCGCATCCTTGTAGCGGTCGATGCTGCCGATGGCAATACAGTCGATACCCAGCTCTTTGGCCTTCTCCTTGACCATGGCGGAAGTCAGCTTCATAGCG
>SVMB01000027.1 GCA_015067675.1 Oscillospiraceae bacterium | reverse complement strand
CTCAATCGTGGCAAGGCAGCGATACCGTCTACAGCTGTTCTGGCGGTTCTCACGGTACACCTTCTCGCCACGATCTGCGTGGTAAACACCTCTGCCACCGTTTTTGGGCTGTGTTGAGCCGCGCATGATCTCGTTCTTGATTGTGTTATAAGGACGCCCGAGATGCTGAGCGATCTTATAGATCGACCAGCCGTCCTTACGGCGCACCTCTATCTCGTGTCGTTCTTCGCTACAAAGATGTTGACCTTTTCTGTGTTCCGTGGTATGATTGGTATTGTCCATAGTGATGATCCTTTCGTTTGGTTGTCTCAGCAACTTCCATTCTACCACGGATTCGTCACTATGGATTTTTTATTGCATCTTCATTTTACAATCTACGATCTTTTTATTTCGTTATGTTGAAGCAGACGGCATCTATCGTGGCTCGTGACTCGTAAACGCGCAGCGTTCACTTGTCACTCGACGTTGGTACAGCAGAAGGTACGATCAGGCGGCAAAGTTTCGATTTAATCATTTTTTGCCGTCCTCTGTCAGCCTTTATCTCTCATTCTGCAACATCTCCATACGGGATCGACGGTGGGCTGCTCGCCCCCCTTTGTCCCCCTCGGCAGGGGCGGCACGCCCCTGCACCCCGAGGAACGCAAAGCGTTCCTCACTCGGCTGCGCCGCTTACCGTCTGCCGCGAATCGTTGTCCGGTACTGCATTTTATCCCCCTGCTGTCGTGGATCTTCCGACCGTTCTTTCCGCTTACACGTTCACAAACGCGCGGGTTTCATTGGACTTAATCAGTGCATCCAGCACGCGCTGGCACTGCACGCCTTCGGCCACCGTCGGATAATAGTCACAGAACTTACCGTGCAGGGCATCGACAAAGGCCTGCTCCTGGGTGATGCTGTACTTGGCCGGGACGTTCACGGTATGCACAATACCGGACTGCAGATCCACCGTGCCGGAACAGACACCGAGAACATTGGGATTATTCAGATCAAAGGAGATCACGCCCTGATCACCGAAGATATCGTACCTGATGGTGTTGGCGTGACCGATGGCGCAGCGGGTGATGGAGAAGTTGGCGGACACCCGCTCGCCGCTGCGGCGGTCGATGATATCCGCCAGGAAGTTGCTGTAATCGTCGGTTTCCACGTCGGCCCATTCGTCGCTGTCCAGACGCTGACGGCGCTTGACCACCGTATCCGCCACGGCGCTGACGGCCTGAATATCACCCACCAGCAGCGTCGCCATGTCAATGAGGTGTACGCCCAGATCGCCCAGCACGCCGGTACCGGCGTACTTCTTCACAAACCGCCAGTCAAGGCGTCTGCCCTCCCAGAACGCGCTGGATTTCAGATACGCCACGTTGACGCCGACGATGTTGCCGATGAGTCCCTGGTCGATGATCCACTTGGCGTAACGCACCGCGGGACGGAAGCGGTAGGAGAAGCACATCATGTTGGTGACGCCGGTCTCCTCCAGCATCTGCTGCAGGCCTTCGCACTCGGCGGCGTCCATACCCAGGGGCTTCTCCACATTGATGGGCTTACCCTTGGACACCGCGTACTTGGCCATCTCCACGTGCAGGTAGTTGGGCACGCAGATTTCCACTGCATCCACGTCGGCGCAGTCAACAAGCGCACGGTAGTCGGTGAAGCGGTGCGCTTCATCCAGACCCAGCCGGTCGCCGGTCTTTTTGAGAGCCGCAGGGTCGATGTCGCAGATCGCCGTGATCCGACACTCCGGCACTTCCAGAAGCTGTTTGATATGCGTACCGTTGGCAATGCCGCCGGCGCCGATAATACCGATTCTCTTCATGCTTTCCACGCTCCTCACACCATATTCTGCAGGTTTTCATGCTTGCGCTCGGCATCACTCATGCCGGCGTAGATATCCTCGACCTTTTCAAGCGCCTCGTAATGACCCAGTGTCGGGCGGGTAATGTCCAGCGGACGCGCCCAGTTAACGGCGTTGACCAGAATCTTTGCGATATTCTCGTTATAGAACGTGGGATAGGCTTCATGACCCGGACGGAAGTAGAAAACCTTACCCAAGCCGCGCTTATAGCAGCAGCCGCTGCGGAAAACCTCGCCGCCGGAGAACCAGCTGATGAACACCAGCTCGTCGGGAGCCGGAACCTCAAAGCGTTCGCCGTAGGTCTCCTCCTGGGGCAGCTCGATGTACTCAGGAAGCCCGGAGCAGATCGGATGGGACGGCTCGATGACCCAGATGCGCTCTTTTTCGTTGTTTTCGCGCCATTTGGAGCGGCAGATGGTGCCCATGAGCTTGACAAAGGGCTTGGAGAGATGCCCCGAGTGCAGCACGATCAGGCCCATGCCGTCGAGCACACGGAGTTTGACCCGCTCCGCTACCTCGTCGGACACCTGAGCGTGCGCCACATGGCCCCACCAGATGAGCACGTCGGTGTTATCAAGCACCTCGTCGGTGAGTCCGTGCTCGGGCATATCAAGGGTCGCCGTGCGGACCTCATATTTCTCGACATCGCCCAGAATATCGGCGATGGCGCCGTGGATTCCCTTGGGATAGAGTTCGGCAATCTTGGGATTGCGCTGCTCGTGTACGTTTTCGTTCCAGATCGTAACGCGGATTTTCATATAACCGCCTCCTTTACCGATAGTGTAGCACGTCTGCCGTGTCAAGTCACTGGGTACATTCACACGATTATTGCACTTTTTCACACGCGGTTCTTGCACCGGCGTCCAAAATGCTGTATACTGCCCTCAAAGGCCTTCCGCACATTCCGGCCAAAAGCCCGTGGAGATGATACCATGCCGATCTTTCAGTCCCTTTCCGACCTCTGCACTGCAGATTTCAACCTTTCCACCCTCGTTGCCATGGAGCAGATGTGGATTCGGAAGCGCTCCTTCCTCATGAGCCATCCGCGTCCCACCAATGCGCTGCTGTTTTTCAGCGGCTGCAGCGCCGTATTCGAGGCCGCCGATCAAAGCACAGCCCTCGACATTCCTCAGGGCAGTCTCTTCTTCATCCCGGCAGGCGCTGAGTACAATTGGATATTTTCAAACGCCCAGGCAGGCTGTGCTTCCACCCTGCTCTTTGAGTTTAATCTCACCGACCCTCTGGGCCAGACCATCCGCATTGCGCAGGCCCCGGGGATTCTGGCACAGTCAGACCCCGAGCGTACGGCGCTGCTCTTTCACGCCATCATCGCCGAGTTTGCAAAGCCTGCCTACTCCCCCGCCCGGGTCAAGGCTGCCGCCTATTCGCTGCTCTCCGCCGTCGCCGGTGAGGGCCGCCGCGGCATGGCCTACGGCCGCGCCGCATGCATCGCCCGGGGCATCCGGTATCTGGAGGAGGATCCCCTGCAGGCTTTGAGCATCCGGGAGATCGCCGAACTGTGCTCGGTCAGCGTCAACTATTTCGAGCGGCTGTTCCGGGAATATGCCGGCTGCACGCCCACCGAATACCGGCTGCAGCGGAAGATGGAAAAGGCAAAGCTGCTGCTGGCCAACGAAACATTCAACATCCGTCAGACCGCCGCGGAGCTGGGCTTTGACGACTGCGCCTACTTCTGCCGGGTATTCCGGAAGATGTTCGGCTGCACGCCGAGCCAGTACCGAAAAGTGTATCAGAGCACGGCGGAAACAGAACACAGGCTGTGATTTCTCACGATTTATTCTAAACGAATTTGTCCCTTCTGTTCTCTTGTCAGTCCCGTAAACAATGTGTTATACTGGTTTCACAGAAGATATCGATCGGAGGTGGCAAGAATGCTCGACTTTGCAGCTATCTCTACCACCTATTACGCAAAATGGCTTGGACATAGTATTGATTCCTTTTGTTCTCCGATAGAATTCGTTTATTCGGAAGAACGAAACCGCATCCAGACCGGTTACAGCAGCCGGTTTGATATTTGGGCGCTCCGTACTGCGGAGAAAACCATTATCTCCTACGGCGATAAAGTCGCCGACTGCATTGATACCCTGAAAAAGGAACTTTGCAACACCGGTGCCGAATCTCTTTCTGATATCCTGCATGCAATCTACAATTCACCTGTATCTCATGGTGTCAAATATCTGTATACACAGCAGGTTCCGTCGGAGGGGATTGCCGTTACACTCACCCTACGGGATTTTGAGCTCTATGCCAACTACTGGAACCGCTGTTTTCAAAGCGACCAGACACCCGAATGGCTCAATGACTACTTTGCGGATATGGTAAATGAAAAGATGTGCTGTGGGGTAATTGTGAACGGTATGCTCGTCAGTTGTACCGACGCGCCCTCCATGCCATATATGCAGGATCAGGTACAGGAAATAGGAATCAATACGCTTCCTGAATTCCGACGCAAAGGTTATGCCAAAGAGTGCTGTCGGTTATGCGCCGAAAACATTGTAAAAAACGGCAAATGTCCTATGTGGTCCACCTCAATCACCAATGTTGCCTCTCAGCTTACCGCACATCAGGTCGGCTTTTCCAAATACGCAGATTTTTATGCATTGACGCTGTGATTTCACACTAAAACGGGGAGCGTACATCGATCGATGTATGCTCCCTCGTTTATCAATCCAGTATCGCGCCGTGCGCACGCAGGTTTTCCTGCAACCGTACGGTATCCACGTATTCGGGGGCAATGTCCTCCTGCACCGCCATCGATGCCGCAGCACCCGCCGCCTGTCCCATAGCCATCGCGCAGGGCATACAGCGCAGACCGCCCGCAGCCTGTGACTGGCAGGAAACGGTCTTGCCCGCCACCAGCAGATTGCCGCAGCCGTTGGGTACCAGGCTGCGATAGGGCACATAGTAGACTTTGGCGACTTCAATCTTGAAGTTACCGGACATATCCGCCGTGCGCGGATGCACATCCATGCCAAAGCCGTAGGCCGCAATGCGATCCTCAAAAACCGTACCGTCTGCAATGTCTGCCACGGTGATGCGGTATTTGCCGTCGATATGCCTGCTTTCACGCACGCCCAGCACGGAGGCCGCTTGGGTCAGCCGTGCATTCTCAAAGCCCGGCGTTTCTTCCCGCAGCACCGCATAGGCGTCGAGCACCTGACGGCGCGCTTTGCGGTGCGCCGTGCTCATGCTCCGGGAATCCGTCGCATCCACCTCATGCACCCGGTAGTGATTGACCTTATACCGTCCTTCATCCGGCGTACGATAGGCCTTGACCGGCTGCTTCGGGCGGGCAGTATAACGGGCGTCGTCTACCCTGTCCACCTCAAACATCAGCGTGCCCGGCTGCGGAATGCCGGTTTCCTCTTCACCTTTCCACGTCACCACGCCCGCAGCAGCCGCCACGTCGGCATTGCCGGTGCAGTCGATGAAGATGCGCGCCGAAACACAGCGCAGGCCTTCCAGACAGGCAAGCACTGCCGCCGAAATGCCGTTATCGTCACAGATACAGTCGGCAAACCGGCTGTAAAGCAGCACTTCCACACCGGCCTCTTCCAGCATCTCATCCAGTACAATCTGCAGCAGGAAGGAATCAAACGGCGTCACGCGACGATGATAGCGGGTGATAAAGGACGTATAGACGCTGTGAGACTCCATCTCGTCCGGCGCAATTGCGCCGCCGCAGCGCTGCAGCCGCTCCACGATCTCCCGGTACAGTCCGCCGACCACCGGCCGCTCGCCGTCGCGGTCATAGCTTGTCATAAACGGCCCCACCATTGCGGTCGTCGCCATACCGCCAAGCATACCCGTGGCTTCTGCCAGCAGAACCCTTGAGCCTGTTCTTGCCGCTTCCACCGCGGCGCAGACTCCCGCAGGTCCGCCTCCCAGCACCACGACGTCATAAGTTCCCAGCGATTCCAGTTGTTTTTGATACTGCATCATGGCATTTATCCTTTCAAATGATTCTCTACGATTCTGTTCCGGAATCAGTATAGCACATTTTTGACGAACCGGCAACGCCGCAGATCACAAAACCGCCGCAGCACAAAAGCTGCGGCGGCAGAATTACAACGGCTTATTTGCGCACGACGCGCAGTTTCATGTGCTTGACGTTGACTTTTCCCCATCCGGAATAGGAATCCGAGAACTGCACCAGCAGGAAACTGCCGTCCTCGTCCCGGAGATTTATATTGTTGGAATAAAACGCCGATACGCCGGGCTTATCGATGAGCATACAGCCCTCATCCCAGTCCGAACCGTTTTCCGAGGTGTACATCACAAAGCCTTTCACACCGCCGGCTCTGCCGTGGAGGATATATACGCCGTCGATGAGCGCCGTCTGGGGATTGCGGATGCCTTTTTCAAGATAACAGGGCTCACAAAGCGTCCAGGTAAAGCCGCCGTCGTCGCTTACCGCGTGATCCATCTCCGACTCGGCGTTGACGTTGTAGGCATAGGCGTGCAGGCGGCCAGCCTCATCAAATAGGATCGAGCCGTAGCCGCGTCCCACACCGTCAATCGGGATGACACAGCGCTCTTCAAAGGTTTCGCCGTTGTCAAGGCTGACATAGAGCCGGTAGACGTGCTCCTTTCCGGTGCCGATAAAGTGCTCATAGCATTTGTGCAGGGCATAGATCACGCCGTCGTGATAGAGCGCATCATAGGTGCGCCCGGCGTAGGGCGTCCACTCCCGGGGCTCAGACCAGGTTTCGCCGCCATCGGTGCTTTTAATCACCAGCGGCGTGATCCAGGGTTCGCAGCAGACCTCGTCACGGGTGGTGTTGCGCAGGCAGATCGCCACAATGGAGCCGTCGTTACAGGCAACCGCCTTTTCGATGGAAATGGTATTCATGCCTTCCAGCAGCACATCCTTGGTCCACGCCAGTTCCCGCACCGGTGAATAGGTTTTGCCGCTGTCGCGGGAAATACGGTACTCCACAAAGCCAAAGGCCGAATGTCCGCCCAGACGGGTGGCTGAACAGTTGGAGTTGAAGTCGATGAAGCAGCCCGGGGCAAACTCCGCCATTGCATGGGTCATGTGGCCGCTTCTCTTGCGTGCTTCGTTGTCCACATAAACCTCGGGAGCCTCGATCTCCACGGTGTAGTTATCATGCACGATCTTTTTCCAGCTCATATTCTGTCCATCCTTTCCGGTTGATGTGTTGACGTATTTTTTCCATGGGAGACTCTGTTTCCAGGGTTTCCCGGATGCTTTCCCGGCTTTTCAGACGTTTTTATTCCGTTTTCAGCGGCACGACCATGTTCCAGGTCTTGGTGCAGTTGTCAAACCCCTGATTGTCGTGACCATCGCTGGTGGCAAAGAAGGCGTGGGTGGGCTTTCCGTCCTCAAAGAGGATGAACGGCCGCTCCAGACTGCCCATTTCCCGCACAACGCCGTCGTCCCAGAGGATTTTGCGGCTGGCAAACACCGAATCGCGGCGGAAATCCCAGTGCAGACCGTCGTCGGAGTGTGCGTAGACGCTGCCGTGGAACTCTCCGCAGAGCTTGCCGTTCATGTCCTTGGCCATCATGTTATAGCCGTCCTCGTCATACCAGACAAAGGGATCCTCCAGCAGAAAGCGCTTATCCTCCAGCAGCGGGCGATCTGTGCGCAGGCTCATGTAGTCGCCGTCGTACCGGTCGGCGATGAGCGCACCCAGCTCCATCTCACCGTGGAGCGAATACGCCGTATAGGGCGGCTTCAGATAGGAACGTGTTTTGTAGACCACCAGCAGCTTTCCGTCCGGACGGATGCAGGGAATGACGTTGCTGATGAGGAAATTATCAAAGCTGCCGGGACGGGTATCGATCATCGGACGGTCAAAGCGCTGCCAGGGGCCGAATACGCTGTCGGATACCGCGATGCCTACACGCTTGCCGGCGCGGGCCACGATGACGCGGGGATCGTCGAGCTTCAGGTCATACGGCGCATCGCCGAAGGGATGGGTTGTTCCGGTGTAGTAAAGCACATACTTGCCGCCGATTTTGAGAATCTGCGGACAGTGGGTGCTGCGGCCGTCCCAGTACTGAGGGCCGCGTGCAGGCAGCACGATCTCTTCAAATTTGTAGGTGCCGCCGGGAGTGTCGCAGCTGGCACGTACGATCTCGCTGGCAACCAGCCAGCCCGGATGCATGGGATAGGTCTTGGGCCAGCGGGATGCAAACATGTGATACCGCCCGTCCTCGCCCTTGACGACGCTGCCGCACCAGACCCAGTAACCTTCCATGGCAAAGCCGCCGCCCACCGGTGCGGGCAGCATGCGTTCTTTCAGTGTACCTTTCATTCAAACATTTCTCCTCATTATCGCACAATACGCAGCTTCAGATGCTTGACGTTGACTCTGGGGCCATCATAAGATTCCGAATACTGCACCAGCAGGAAATTGCCATTTTCGTCCCGGAGATTCAGGTTGTTGGAATAAAACGCCGGAATGGCCATCCTGTCCACCACAAAACTGCCCTCATCCCAGTCACTGCCGTTTTCAGAGGTATAAAACACAAAGCCCTTGTTGCCGATGGGAATACCGGGCAGGCCGCTGGATCTTCCGTGGAGGATATACACGCCGTCGATGCAGGCAATCTGGGGATTGCGGATACCCAGCGCCAGATAGCAGGGCTCACAAAGTGTCCAGGTAAAGCCCCCGTCATCGCTCACCGCATGATCCATCTGCGATTCGGCGTTGACATTGTAGGCATAGGCGTGAAGCCGACCGTCCGCATCGAAAATCATGGCGCCGTAGCCGCGGCCGATGCCGTCGATGGGCAGAATGCTGCGTTCTTCAAAGGTTTTGCCGTTGTCACGGCTCACATAGAGCCGGTACACGTGCTCAGGCTTTGAGCCAATGAAGTTTTTATCGCATTTGTGCAGCGCATAGATCACGCCGTCACGATAGAGCGCATCGTAGGTACGGCCGTCGTAGGGAGAATACTCCACCGCCTCGGTCCAGGTTTTGCCTTCATCGGCACTGGTGACCACCGTCGGGGTATGCCACGGCTCCATGCAGGTCGGATCAACGGCGTCGTTTCGCAGACAGAACGCCACGATTGTGCCGTCACCTGTGGCGACGGCCTTTTCAACGCTGATCACGTAGATGCCGTCGATGAAACACTGCTCGGCATAGGGCAGCTTATGAATTTCGGAGTAGGTTTTGCCGCTGTCACGTGAAATGCGGTATTCGATCCAGCCGTAGGCCGAATGTCCCTGCAGGCGGACAGGAGAGCAGTTTGAATTGAAGTCAATAAAGCAGCCGGGGGCAAACTCCGCCAATGCGTGGGACATGTGTCCGCTTCTTTTCCGCGCCTGATTGTCCACATACAGTTCCGGCGCTTCTATCTCTACGGTATAGGTTTTATGTATGATCTTTTTCCAGCTCATGTCCGGTGGTTCCTTTCGGGTGTGATGTGTTATGGATTCCGCTTTCATTATAGCATCCGCCCTCCCGCCCTGACAATGCGTTTTTCGGACAAGATTGTGCCCCCACTGCGTCACACGTCGTCTCTGTGCATCTTTCGCCAGGCAGCCGGCGGCATACCGCTGTGCCTGCTGAAGAAGGCATTGAAGTAGTATTCACTGCTGAAATGCATCTCCTCACTGATCTGCCGCAGGCTGTACGCGGGATCCGACAGCAGCTTTTCGATATGCCGGATGCGCTGTCTCTGAATGTACTTCTGCGGCGTCATCTCCTCGTGCTGTACAAACAGCCGGGTGAGCTGCTTTTCACTGAGATGACAGTATTCCGCAATATCCGTCACCGTCAGCGGATGGCAGATATTATCCTGAACGAACTGCTTGACCAGGGTCAGCCTTGAATCCTCATGATGGATTTCCCGCGAGATCTTTCGTTCCTTCACACCCAATGCCCGCAGCAGGCAGACGATGGTTTCAAACAGGCGGTTTTCAATGAGCTGTTCCGACAGAAGCCCGGCCCTTTTTTCTTCTTCCCGGATCCAGTCAAGACTTTCCGCCGCCGGTATCGGCGTGTGCACCAGCGCACATTCCGTGAGGCTTTCCAGATGCATCGCGCCGCTCTCCGGTATGGCTTCAAAGGTGATCGTCCATCTGCCCGTATGCGGTTCAGCCCCCACGACCCGATGTCTGCAAAGCGGCGGAATCATGAAAAACTGTCCTGATTCCACACGGTACTGCTGCTGTCCCACCTCGTAGGTCTGGCAGCCGCTGATAATGATATGAATCTCAAAGCTGGTATGATGATGGGCTTTTTTCGTAATATTACGGTCATCTTTCTCCATGGAGAACTGTTTGAGATAACACTGCCGGATTCCCAGGGTATCATAGGGTGACGGCACGGCGGTTTCCGGCTGTTTATACAGGATTTTCATTCGGCTTCCCCCTCTCTTCCCCTTTGATTATACGCCCATTTTCCGCTTGTCCGCAAGTCCCATGTCCCAAATTCATAAAAACAGGGTGAGATTTTGCATTGCAAACCAAACAGGAGTCGTTATAATCATTACTATAGGGTTTTCATATCACGGCTGCACTTCCTGCTATACAAATTCTCCGCGCTCTGCTATACTGTAGATATAAAGGAGGTCATGCCCATGTTTCCCCATATATCCGGCGGTCAGTCCGGGCAAAAAGAACCCCGCCTGCTGCCTTTTCGTCTGGGACTGCGAAAAATCAAGAGCTTTCTTGCCATCCTCATTGGATTCTGCATCTGGCAAACGCTGCGTCTTTTCCTGCCGGGGCTTGAAATGCATCCGATCTTCGTCTACATCTACGGCGTACTTGAGCTGCGCGAGACCTCCGACAAAACCCGCGACTTCGGCGGTATGCGCATCCGCGCCACCTTCACCGCCATCCTCATCGGCCTGCCGCTGATGCTTCTGCACGACCGGCTGAGCCCGATCCTGGAGGGAAGCTGGACCTGCACGGCGCTGGAGATCACGATACTCTCCGTCGGCGCGCTGATCGTGCTGGGAGTCGCCGAATGCGTGCGCTGCCGCGCCTACTGCGGCCTCGCCGCCGCCATCTATATTATCCTCCTCATCACCCACTTTGAAAGCAGCTCCTATCTCTACTCCATCATGCGCGCCTTCCAGACCATGATCGGCGTCTTCAGCGCCTGGCTCATCAACGTCAAAATTCTCCCCCATCCGCCCAAACCCGGGACTCTGAGCTGGCGGCTTGAAGAATGGCTGGGGAATTATTCAAAAGATTCTTCCAACGGAAAGGTGTGATCGTTATGCGTATTCTCAATCAAAAGCGCTGTATCATCGGCGAAGGACCGGTCTGGAACGATGTCGAACAGCGTCTCTATTTCACAAACGGAACAGGCAGCGAAATCTGTATGCTGGACATGGCGTCCGGCAAGCTGACCGTACGTCCGGTGAAGGTCAATTGCGCCGCCTTCTGCTTTGACTGTGAAAACCGGCTCATCGTCTCCCGCGCCGACGGCGTGTTCATTCTGGGCGACGATGAAAGTGCGATCCCGCTCTACGACACGTCCAGATATGAGATTCTCTACGGCAACGACATGAAGGTCGGCCCCGACGGGCGCATCTACGTGGGTACCCAGAGCCGCAAGCGTCAAAAGATTTCCGACGATATCGACGGCAAGCTCTACAGCATCTCCCCCGACGGTACCGTGCGCGTCCTGCTGGACGGTCTGCTGCTGTCAAACGGCCTTGAGTGGTCGATGGACGAAACGAAGTTTTATCACACCGACAGCGACACCAAAATCCTCCGCGAGTATGATTTTGATAAACAAACCGGCGATATCCGCGCCACCGGACGCAGCATCACCATTCCCGGCGTGGACGGCTTCACCATTGACCGCAGCGGCACAATCCTTGCCGCCTGCTGGGGACAGCGGCACATCGCCCTTGTGGATTCCCGCACGCTGGAAGTGACCGGGTACATAGACACGCCCTGCCGCATTCCCGCAAGCTGCGGCTTTGCAGGGCCGGAGCTCGACATTCTCGCCATTACCACCGCAAGCTTAAACGTCAACCTTGAGCAGGATCCGAACGCCGGCTTCACCTGCCTGGTCCGGCGTGACATCGGCGGCAGAACTCCCTGGCGATTTGGCTGCAGTACCTGATATCATCCATGATACAGTAAGGAGATTGGACTATGGATATCTTCACCACGATGATCACCCCCTACACCGCCGACGGGCGTGTGGACTTTGAAACCGCCGAGCGCTATGTGGACTGGTACTTTGAAAACGGCCTTACCGGCATCTTTGCCGTCTGCCAGTCCAGCGAAATCTTCTACCTGACTCTCGAGGAACGCGTGGAGCTCAACGCCCGCGTCTATGCCCGGGCAAAGGCCCTGGAAAAAGCCTCCGGACGCCGTTTCACCGTCGTGTCCTCCGGCCATGTCTCCGATTCCTTTGAAGATCAGGTCACGGAACTCTCCGCCGTCTGGGAATCCGGTACCGACGCGCTCATTCTCATCACCAACCGCCTTGATCCAAACAATGAGGGCGACGACGTCTTTATTGCCAACGCCGAAAAGCTGCTGGCCGCCCTTCCCGAGGACGTCAAACTGGGACTTTATGAGTGTCCGTACCCCTATAAACGTCTGGTCACGCCGAAAATCCTCGACTGGTGCCTGTCCACAGGCAAGTTCTACTACATGAAGGACACCTGCTGCGACGCTGCCCTCATCGCAGAGCGTGTCAGGCAGCTTGCGGGCTCTCAGTTTAAGCTGCTCAACGCAAACTGCCAGACCCTGCTTGAAACCATGCGCGCCGGCGCCCACGGCTACTGCGGCATCATGTGCAATTTCCATCCCAGGCTCTATGCCTGGCTGGGGGAACATTATAACGACACGCAGGCTGATCTCGTCCAGTCCGTCACCGGCACCTTCGGTTTCACCGAGGTGGGGCTGCCCTACCCACTCACGGCCAAGTACCACATGAACCTCTGCGGCATCCCCACGGAAAACATCGCCCGCAACCGCAAAAGCGAGGAGCTGACCGACTACGCCCGCAGCTGTATGCAGCAGATGAAAACCGCCACCGATTATCTGGAAGGCATACTGCATATCTGACGTACATATAAGGAGGAAACTGCCATGAAAGGCTGCACTACCTGGAGTTATCATCCCTATAAGCCGCTGCTGTGGAACACCGGCGACATCTACGTCTGCCGTCTGGCTCCCGGCGCAGATTATATCCATCTGGAATGGTTGGCCGAGCCCGGCACGGAATATGCAATTTACTACCGCAAGCGTGACGAAGGCGCGTTCGTCCTCTCCGGCACCGTCACCGGCTCCGGGTGGGACATCACCGGGCTTGAAGACGTAACCGATTACGAGCTTTACGTGCAGACCGGCGAGAAGAAGAGCCGCGTGCGTCTTGCCCGTACCGGCCTTGTTCCCGGCACCGTGGTCAACTATCTCCATCCCGATGACGACGTCTACAGCTTCTCCGGACGCTATCTCTGCTCCCCTTCAATTCTCCGCCATCCCGAGGGCTTCCTGCTGGCCTCCATGGATCTCTTCGCAGGCGCCCATCCCCAGAACCTGACGCTGATCTTCCGCTCCGACGATGACGGCAAAACCTGGCACTATGTCAGCGAGCTCATGCCCTGCTTCTGGGGCAAGCTCTTCCTCCACAAGGACGAACTCTACATGCTTTCCTGCTCCACCGAGTACGGCGACCTGCTCATCGGCAAATCCACCGACGGCGGCAAAACCTTTTCCGCCCCGGTCACGCTCCTGCGCGGCGCCAACGGCAAAAACGGCAGCGTCGGCGTTCACAAGAACCCCGAGAACTTCCTCATCCACAACGGCAGGCTCTACCAGTCGCTGGAATGGGGCGCCTGGGCCAACAAGGATTACTGCCACGCGGCGATGGTCATGTCCTGCGCGGTGGATGACGATTTGCTGGATCCCGCGAACTGGCACTTTACGGAGCCGGTGAAGTTCGATGAAAGCTTTGATCCCCGTCTTGCCGGTCTTGGCACCTGCGTCATGATGATCGAGGGAACCGTGGTTCTTGCCCCCGACGGGCGGCTTCTCAACATCATGCGCTTTGGCTATCCCGGTCATGCCATCGCCTTTGAGATCAACCAGGACGATCCCGACGCGCCGCTTGCGTTCTCCCATCTGATCCCCTTCCCCGCCAACAAGTCAAAGTTCATGATCAAGCAGGATCCCGTGACCGGGCAGTTCTTCTCCGTCGCCTCCTACATCGAAAATCCCGAGAAGCCTGACCGCCGTCTCATGACCCTCATGCGCTCCGGCGATCTGATGAACTGGGAGAAGGTCTGCGATCTGCTGGACGGACGGGCATATGATCCGCAGGATGTGGGCTTCCAGTACGTGGACTTCTTCTTTGAGGGTAACGACATCCTCTACCTCTGCCGCACGGCGATGAACAAGGCCCACAACTACCACGACGCCAACTACTCCACCTTCCACCGCATCGAAAACTTCCGCAGCCTGTGATCATTCAGGGAGAATCGTGCTATGAAACGTGAATTTGATATTATGAACGGCGGCACATACGACGTCATCGTCGTGGGCTCCGGCCCTGCAGGCGTCGCCGCTGCTATCACCGCAGGCAGAGCCGGTGCCAAAACCCTGCTCATCGAGAGCTGCGGCCGCGTCGGCGGCATCTCCACCTCCGGCATGATGAGCCACTTCACCGGCACCGTCGGCAACAGTCTTTACCGTGAAATCCTTGCCCGGGCGGCTGAAAAGAACGTCTTTGCCCCCGGCGAGATGACCAACCGCATCGACCCTGAAATGCTGACCCTGACCTACATCGAGCTGCTGGAAGAGGCAGGCGTGGAAATCCTCCTCTATACAAGCTTCTGCGACGTCATCATGGAGGGCGATACCCTGCGCGGCATCATCACCTTCTCCAAGTCCGGCTTCACGGCGTTTGATGCATCCGTCGTCGTGGATGCCAGCGGCGACGGCGACGTGGCTTACAAGTCAGGCGCCGCGTTCGTTCTCGGCCGCGAGTCCGACAATCTCATGCAGCCGGCTACTCTGATGTTCAAGGTCGGCGGCGTGGATATGGACCGCGCCGTATTCCCCGGCTCCTTTGAAACCCTCGTTGACACCGAAAAGGGCGAGCTGCAGGCGCTGGCACGTGAAAAACTGCCCCACCCCGCGGGTCACGTCCTGCTCTACAGCTCTACGATCCCCGGCATCGTCACCTGCAACATGACAAACGTCACCGGCATCGACGGTACCCGGGCCGAGGATCTGACCCGGGCTGAAATCGTCTGCCGTAAACAGATGCCCAAAATCGTAGAGTTTCTGCGGGAATACGTCCCGGGATACGAAAACTGCTACATCATCGGCAGCGGTTCCCTGATGGGCGTGCGGGAAACCCGTCACTTCAAGGGCGTACACACCCTGACCGGCGAGGAAATTCTCGAAGCGGTGCAGCATGAGGATTACGTGGTCTTTGATGCCCACTTTAACTTCGACGTGCACAATCTCACAGGCGCGGGCCTTGACAAGACCGGTTCCCAGCGTCATTTCACCCAGCGCCGTGGCTACACCATCCCCTACGGCTGTCTGGTACCCGAAAAGATCGACGGACTGCTGCTCTCCGGCCGCAACATCTCCGGTACACACATGGCCCACTCCAATTTCCGCGTCATGCCCATCTGCGTGGGCATCGGCCAGGCGTCGGGCGCCGCCGCAGCCATCGCCGCACAGAAAAAAATCCGTCCCCGCGAGGTTTCAGCCGCCGATATCCGCGCACTGATCGGCGAAAAGCAGACGTCCTGAAATATTTGCTTTTTTTCGGCATTTGACTTGCCAAATTCCACCGCTGCGGCTATACTTAACGTATAGCCGCAGCTGCACTTTGCGGCCAATTCGTTTAAACAGGTGATACATATGCTGAAAGTGATTCCGCAGAGTTCCCTTTATCGTCCTTTCCACGACGCTGTCCCTACCGCCGTCTACACCGGACAGTCTGCTCTTCGAAACGAGCCCCTCTCCTTCCAGTTTGTCTGCCTGACCGAGGACTTTGTCGACTCCGCCGGTGACGCTTATGTTTCCGTCGAGACAAATCTCCCCTATGAGATCTTCGAGGTGCGCCAGGTGAGCGTCATGCGTCCCACCTACGGTCACTCCGATCCCTACTACGCCCGTACCACCCCCGGACTCTACCCCGATCCGCTGACCCCGCTGGCCGAAAATCGCCGCATCCGCCTCCTGCGTGATGCCGCCCTCACCCTCTGGGTCACGGTCAATCCCGGGCGTCAGGTGCTGGACGCCGGTGAATACACCTTCACCCTCTCCGTCGAGATCCCTGAAATCAAGGCGCCCACGCCCCAGGAATACGTCCCCGCCCAGAAGGTCTCCGCGCCCGTCACCGTGCGCATCATCGATGCCGTTCTCTCCGAACAGGAGCTCATCTACACCAACTGGTTTCACTGCGACTGCCTGTGCACCCGCTATGGCTGTGAGATGTTCGACGAGCGTCACTGGGAGCTCATTGAAAAGTACGTACGCCTCGCTGCCGCAAACGGCATGAACATGATCCTCACGCCCTGCTTCACCCCGCCGCTGGATACCCCCGTTGGCGCTGAGCGCATGACGGCTCAGCTGGTGGACGTCACCAAAACCGCCGACGGCTATGTGTTCGGCTTTGACAAGCTCCGCCGCTTCCTGCGCCTGTGTGAGGACTGCGGTGTGCGCTACTTCGAACATTCCCACCTGTTCACCCAGTGGGGTGCAGCCCATGCACCCAAGGTCATGGGAACCGTGGACGGCGAATATCACCTGCTCTTCGGCTGGGATACCGACGCCATTGATCCCGACGGCGAATACGCCGACTTCCTGCGGCAGTACCTGCCCGCGCTCATCGCCGTGCTTGAGGAGACCGGCGTGGGCAACCGCCTGTATTTCCACATTTCCGACGAGCCCGGCCTTGCGCATATGGAAGCTTACCGGAAGGCGCTGGATATCATCCAGCCCTATATCAAGGGATATCACCTTTTTGAGGCGCTGTCAAACTTCGAGTTCTACCGCACCGGTACCGTTGAGATCCCCGTTCCCGCCACCAATCACGCCGATCCCTTCATCGGCAACGTGCCGGGACTCTGGCTCTATTACACCGGCTTTGCCTCCTATGAGGGCTACTCCAACCGCCTCATCTCCATGCCCGGCGAACGCTGCCGCGTGATGGGTCTGCAGATGTGGTACCACGACATCAAGGGCTTTTTGCAGTGGGCCTACAATTTCTGGTACACCCGCCTCAGCGAGCATCCCTTCGATCCCTGGATTTCCCCCGATGCCGACAGCTACTATGTCGGCGGTACGTCCTTCATGGTCTACCCCGGCGCGGACGGTCCGGTGCCCTCCATGCGTCTTTTCAACTTCGCCGAGGGCATCGACGATATGCGCGCACTTGCCTATTACGCTGAGCGTGCCGGACGTGACAAGGCGGATGCCCTGCTGGGGCGCACCCTCCCCGGCTTCACTGACAGCGTCGAAGCCCACGGCAATGCCCTGCGCTACTGCCCGGACGAGGCAGGAATGCTTGCCTTCCGCGAAGCGCTGTGCGATGCAATCGCCGCGCTCTAAAACACCTTTATTCACACATTGCGTGCGGAAACAATTCCTGTTTCCGCACGTTTTTCATATAAACCCGTATCTTTCCGCATCCGTTTTCATCTGTTAAGCAATTGACAATCCTGCCCCTCAGGAGTATACTGGATAAGTTAGGTTTTTCGTTTTGTCTGGTAAGGAGTAATCATGGACGCTGCAGAAAAAAGACCCCTGATGTTTTCCAATCGTGCGCTTGTTAGTCTCTCGGTTCCTATCGTCATCGAAGCGCTGCTGTCGATTCTGACCGGTATGGTGGACTCGGTCATGGTATCCTCAGCCGGTGAAACGGCGGTGAGCGCCGTCTCTCTGGTGGATTCCATCAACATTCTCTTCATCACCGTCATCCTCGCAGTCATCAACGGCGGTGTGGTTGTCACCGCACAGTACATCGGCAGCGGCAATACAAAAAACGCCCGCACCAGCGCCAATCAGCTCCTCTACGCCTCCACCACGATTTCCATTATCTTCATGGCCGTGCTGCTCTGTTTTGCGCCGCAGGTTCTGCGGCTTGTGTTCGGCAGTGTTGAACCCGCGGTATTCCAGCAGGCCAAGACTTATTTCTACTTTACCCTCATCAGCTATCCGCTCTACGCCGTCGGTGCCTCCGGCACCTCCCTGCTGCGCTCCATGACCCGCAGCCGCATGGCGCTCTTCATCACCGCCTCCGCCAATGTCATCAATGCCATCGGCAACGCCGTCCTCATCTACGGCTTTGATATGGGCGTGGCAGGCGCCGCCATCGCCACCACCTTCTCCCGTCTGTACTGGGCAGTCATGAGCATGATCGTCGTCCATAACAGGCACCTGCCCGTGTACTATGAGAACGTGCTGAAGTTCCGCCTTGACTGGAGCATCATGAAGCGCGTGCTGACCATCGGGCTGGGCAACGGTCTGGAAAACGGTCTGTTCCACATCGGCAAAATCCTCGTCTCCAGCCTCGTGTCCTCCTTCGGCACCATCGCCATCGCCGCAAACTCTGTCGCCAACACCCTGTGCAACTTCGGCTGGACTATCGTCGGCTCCATGGGTACGGTGCTGCTGACCGTCGTGGGCCAGTGTATGGGCGCCCGCGAACCGGAGCAGGCCAGGATGTATACCAAAAAGTTCGTCAGCATCGGCTTTATTTTGGTCGTCACCCTCTTTGGCGCTATTTTCCTGCTGAGAAATCAACTGGTGCAGATGTTCTCCTTCGGTGAAGAAGCGCTGGCAGAGGCCGCCTACTACACCGGCATGGCATCACTGCTGACGATTGGTTCCATGTATGCACTCTCCTTCGTCCCGGTCTCGGCTTTCCGTGCCGCAGGCGACACAAAATACGCCGTAACTCTTGCGGTATCGTCGATGTTCACCTTCCGCGTTGCTCTGAGCTACCTGCTGGGCATGGTCTTTGACATGGGTCTGACCGCCGTCTGGATCGGCATGGCCGCCGACTGGGCCTGCCGCTCGATCATCAACACCATCCACTTCCGGCGCGGCAAATGGCTGACGAAAAAAGTTATCTAGCATCTTCCATGCGGCAGAGAATCCTCTGCCGCATGTTGTGTTTTCAGGGATTCCGTGTTATAATTCATGAAAATCGTTTCCCCGGAGGAGGTATGCACCATGGGCTGCTATGTGCTCACCAGTATGTTTCACGCATCGATTCCGTCAGACACGGCAGCCGGGCTGCGCCGACTCATTCTCCTTCCCTGCCGGTTTGCCTTCATCGCATCGGAGTTCCTGCACGGCCATGACAGAACCGACCGGTATTTTGTCCACTTTCGCCGGCTTCTGGAAGAGGCCGGCATCCGCTTTGCCGATTCTTATGTCATTGACGGCCGCATGACGCCGCAAACGGCCCGGGAAGCCGCAGCCTGCGCCGATGTTCTCTGGCTTTCCGGCGGCAATACGCCGAGAGCCTTTGCCTGTCTGCTGGAATACGGACTGGATGAGGTCATCCGCCGCCATCCCGGCGTCATCATCGGCATGAGCGCGGGTTCCATCAACCTCGCCCGAACCGCTGTATGCTCACTCACCTGCGGCCACAGCCGTCAGGAAATTTATCCCGGCCTCGGCTGCGTGGACATTACCGTGGAGCCACATTTCAAGCCTGATGCCGTGTCGGAAGAGCTCCTGACGCTTTCCCGGCGCATCCCTCTCACCGGACTCTGCGACGAAGCCTCCATCATTGTGGAAAACGGCGTCCCCGCCTACTGCGGCGATGTGTTTTCCATCGTTGACGGCCACGTTTCCCGCCTCCATTCGTCCGCGGATAATCCCTGACCCGGTGAAAAAGTATCTGCATTGACCAAAGTTCCCGCTTTATCTGCCCGTCCGGCGTTTTTTCTGCCGGGCGGGTTCGCTTTTTGTTCGATTTTCGGTGTAATCCCCGCTTGACAGTAGAACGTTCGTTTGGTATAATGCTGTCATCGAATCTGAAAGGAAGTCATCTCATGTCAAACGTCTACGAAATCTGCCCGCACTTTGAAAACGAACGCTTCCTGCTGCGCTTTGTCGATCCCGCTGACCGGGATGACCTGCTTCGGGTCTACTCAGACGGGTTTGCACTTCCCTTCTTTAACAGCGACAACTGTCACGGCGACGATTTCCACTACACCACGCCCGAGCGCATGACCCGCGCCATCAACATGTGGCTGGCTTCATACGCCCGGCGCGACTTCGTGCGCTGGACCATCGTGGACAAAGCAACCTGTGAAGCCGTGGGTACCATCGAACTCTTCAACCGCAGCTCCGACGACACATTCAACAACTGCGGCATCCTGCGCCTTGACCTGCGCTCCGACTATGAAAACGTACACGCCATTGTGGACATCCTCTCGCTGATTGTTCCGCCGGCCTATGACCTCTTCGGCTGCGACCGCATCGCCACCAAGGCGATTGCGCAGGCTGTGGAGCGCATCTGCGCGCTGGAAGCCGCAGGGTTTACCGCTTCCTGCGAGCGTCTCATCGGTCACGACGGCACCCGCTACGGCGCCTACTTCGTCCGTTCCAGATAGCCTCCGTATGGCCCCTGTCAGAAAATTAACGGCAGGGGCTTTTCTTTTGCCCCGGGATATGCTATCATGATGGAAAGCGCAGGTTTTTCGATCCGGTTTTGACCCCAAATTACGTAAAATCGCCGCAAAAAGGAAAATTCTGCAAGCGTTTTCCCATTTCCGACAAACAGGAGGCCATTCCGATGAATATTGTCTTTAAACTTTCCCCCTACAACCGTGAGGCGCTGCGCGCGCCGCTGGCCGATGCTCTCTACCGCATCGCCGAATGTATGTCCCGCGAGCGCAATCCCGGCATGTGGAAATTCGCTGACCGCACCAATCCCGCAGGACGGGCATCCGCGCCCAGTGAAAAGACTCTGCGCCGCCGCTACATCCGCTACCGCATCTACGGCGTGTTCTTTATTCTCCTTGGTATCTTCTGCCTGATTCCGGGACTCGTCAAGCCCGATGAGCTCTTCCCGGTACTTCTCGCCGGTATTGTCGGTCTGGTATCGGGCATCTTCTATCTCATCCGATTTTCCCGTAAGCCGCCCCACGAAAAGCTCGCCGAAAACACCGAGCTGCTGCTGGATCAGCTGGAATCCGTCTACTCGGCCCCTGCCGACGGCGCCGTGCAGATCCGTCTCACCAACCGCGGCCTGATCTTTGGCGAGGATGAGCCCATCCCGTACTCCCGCTTTGCCTATGCCGTGGAAAACGAGCAGCTCATCGTCATCCTCTGGGGCGAAACAGTACACTACTGTGTCCTGCCCAAGGCAGACCTCGCCGAGGGTACGCTTTCTGCCCTGCGCGATCTGCTGCGCAGAAACGTCGCCAATCCCGCAATGCGCCTTTCCCTGTGGCAGGGTGAGGACTGATTGAATCAAAGGAGACCACATGACACTCTGGGATACACTAAAAAAACTCGATCTCTCTCCGCTGGGGCTGGAGCGCCGCCGCTCTCCCCAGCGTTACTTCTGTACCCCCATCGGCGCGCATATCCTCTGGAATACCGGCGTAGACGGCGTCCACTACTGTACCGTCAAGGAGCAGGGTGAGCGGATTTTCGCCGTCGAGCCTATGAACACGCCGGGCGAGTATGTCCATCCGGTGGCGGAAAGCCTTGCGGATTTCGTCAGACTCGTGCTCGCCTGCGGCGGTGAGGCCGCAATCTCGCAGGCATGGTTTATGAATCAGGAACGTTTTGATGCCTTTCTTTCCGAGGATGCTCCCGACGCTGCCCGTCAGGCGGTATTGGCGCAGCTGGCCGAGCGTACCGGCCTTTCCCCGATGGAGGAGCCCTACGATTACATCCGCACATTACAGTCGGGTTTTTCCGAATCGTCCCTGCGCTTCGGGCGGGAATATCCCCGGGATGCAGCACCGCCGATCGCCGACTCCGGCGATCCCTTCACGCCGCCGGAATGGCAGGACATCCTCGTGGCTCCTGCATGGAAAGTTTCCTTCGGCGGCAGCTTCTATGACGCCGAAGGGCATGGCCGATGCGGCAAGGAACAGCCGCTGGATGCATCATTTGACTGGAACGGCGCACACTGGCGTGTTCCTGCAGCCTATATCTGTGCAAAGGGTCTTGTGATTGACGCGCTGGCGGAGATTGACCCCGAAAAGGTCGCGGCGTTTCTGTCCCGGTTTGACGAGGACTTCTCCGAGGAAGCTCTGACCGACGAGGAACAGGAGCGCATCATCCGGGATAACCCGCTCAATGTGCAGGCAAACGCGCAGATCGTGCTGAACGGCCGCGTTACAGGCGCTTCCCACGGTTCGTCCATTGTCTGGTCGCCGGTGCAGCCCGGCGATATGCAGCCTGACCGGGAAGCCGGATGGGTACTCGATCACTACGGCATGGACAAAACCCGCGCCTGGCGCATCTGCCGCTGGCATTTTCCCTGGTCTGAGGGAAAAAAGCCTGCCGTCCGGTCGCTTTCCCTGATGCTGTCCCCGGATGAAGTCAGCTATTCCGCGTCCCGATTCACCGTATCCGCTCCCGGCGACATCGTAACATTCGCCCATCCCGTCACGGGTGAGGAATACACCCTCACCGTGGAGGAACTCACCCCCGAGACTCTGCCGCCGCACGCGGGTATTCCCCCATACTTCACGCGCATGAGCTGCACGATCACGCCCGAACCTCCCAGGCGTTCCCTCTCCATCGTGGACTGCGGCGGTCCCGAGCCTGTTCCCGCCATCGGCGGTGACGGCATGACCCCTGACGAAGCTGCCGCCATCGGCATCATCGGCGGCACTGACGGCCCCACGTCGGTGATCGTTATGTCCACTCCCAAAGGTGAACGAAAACCCGGTCTGCATACCGCCTGTTCCAGACCCCGTTTCGCACCCGCCGGAACTGTGGAGTGGCGCGTGGTCTTTTATGTGAAGCCCTGCGGGGACATCAGCGCGAAGCTGATCTGAAAGGAGTCTTCTATGAAGCCTGATTTCATGAATGAGCTTTCCGAAAAGCTCGCCGCGCTCATCGGTGAGCTCAAGCCCGCACCGGAACTGCCGGAGGAAGAGATCCCCAAGGGAGAGCTTGTTGCCCTTGACGGGCGGGATGCGGACAATTCCCGCTGGATTTCCATCATCGCGCCCTATCTTGAAAAGGCGCAGACCTTTGAGATCCACTGCTGGCACGGTGAAGAGGATATTTTCGCCCTTGCACTGCCCTTCGGCGTTGAACAGGAGACCGACTGGGCCTATGGACGCATCGTGAAGGGCGAGGTAACCCCCGCTTTCCGTGATATGCTGCTGTCCCAGCCCAGACCTGCGGACAGAGAAGCTTACAACAAGATGACGCCCTTCTTCAACGTCTTTCTGGACGATTTCCAGAGCAGTCACTACGGCACCGAGCTCTTTATTCCCGAGAAATGACCCCATACAGGAGATTTTCCCCATGACAAACGCACAATGGGACAAGAAACTGCGCATCCGCACCGGCGGCAGGGATGATAATCACGCCGACCGGGATCATCACCCCTACGAGCCCACCCCCTACAGCGTGCTGGAACGCGTCGCGGCGTATCCGTTTCTCGATCATGACCGCTGTCTCATCGATTACGGCTGCGGCAAAGGCCGGGCAGCGATTATGCTGTCGGCGCTCACCGGCTGCCGCTCCATCGGCGTGGAGTTTGATCCCGGACTCTGCCGGGAGGCAGAGCGCAACCGGCTTTCCTGCCCCATTTCCTCCCGCCTACGCTTTGACTGCGCCGACGCCGAAACCTACGGGGTAACCGACGCTGACGCCTTTTACTTCTTCAATCCCTTCTCCGCCCTTCTTCTGCAGGGTGTGCTGCGGCACATCCTCGATTCCTACTACACTTCTCCCCGTCCCATGCGGCTTTTCTTCTATTATCCCTCCGACGAATACCGCTCCCTGCTCATGACGCATCCGGAATTGACCATGCTCGATGAAATCGACTGCCGTGATCTCTTCGAGGGCTCCAATCCCCGGGAGTGTGTTCTGGTCTTTGCGCCCGTCGGCGGTATCTGAAGCCGCAGGGAATTTTCCGCACCGTGTCAAAAAACGGACTAATAACATATTTTGCGCAATTTACCCAAAAAAGCCTGCTGACCCGTCAAAAACTAGTCGGCAGGCCTGTTTTCTTTTTAACGGAAATATGATAGAATACTAAGGATTTGTTCGGCGGAATATCTGCCGGATAGTTTGAACATACTGGGGAACCATCCCCGTCGGCTCATTTGAGTCCCAAAAATCGCCCGGTTCGTTGACCGAACCCTATTTTTTCTTTCAAAGGAGGAACTCTATGTTCAAAAAGCTCTTCTCCGCCACCGATATGACGGTCGGTACCCCATGGAAGGCCATTCTCGGCTTCTCCATCCCCATGCTCATCGGCAACATCGCCCAGCAGCTCTACAGCACCGTCGACTCCATCGTTGTCGGCCGCTACGTCGGCGACAATGCGCTGGCTGCCGTCGGTATCACCATCCCGATCATCAATATGCTGCTGGTTCTCCTTGTCGGTATCTCCACCGGTGCCGGCGTTATGGTCTCCCAGTACTTCGGAGCCAAGCGCCGCGATGACCTGTCCAATACCATCGGTACCTGCATCACTTTGACGGCGCTTTCTTCCCTCTTCCTGATGCTCGTTGCGCCTCCGCTACTGCGTCCCCTGCTTTCCCTGCTCAACACCCCCGAAACCATCATCGACGGCTGTTACTCCTATCTGTTCATCTCCATGATGGGTATCGCCGGTATGTCCTTCTACAATATTCTCTCCGGTATCCTGCGCGGTCTTGGTGACTCCGTTTCGGCGCTTGTTTATCTGGTCATCGCCACGGTCATCAACATCGTCCTGGACCTGGTCTTTGTTATCAACTTCAACATGGGCATTGCCGGTGTCGCGCTGGCGACCATCATCGCCCAGGCGATTTCCGCCATCTGCTGCTGGTTTAAGCTTGCGAAGATGACCGACATCTTCGAGGTCAAACTTCACCATCTGAAGATGGGCAAGAAGTACCTCAAGGAAGTTGTCCGTCTGGGTCTGCCCGCAGGTGCTACCCAGGCCATCTTCTCTGCCGCCATGATCGTCGTGCAGTCCCTGACCAACTCCTTTGGCGAGCTGGTTATCGCCGCCAACGTCATCGTCATGCGCGTGGACGGCTTTGCCATGATGCCCAACTTCTCCTTCGGTACCGCCATGACCACCTACGCCGGTCAGAATGTCGGCGCGCGCAAGTATGACCGCGTCTCCGCCGGTGCCAAGCAGGGCACCCTGCTGGCCGTGGCCTGTTCCACCGTCATTACGGTCGTCATCCTGATCTTCGGTAAGTACCTGATGGCGATCTTCACCAACACCGCCGAGCTTGTCAACACCAGCTACCGCTTCATGAGCATCCTGGCTGCCGGTTACATCGCCGTAGCCGTGACCCAGAGCCTCTCCGGCGTCATGCGCGGCGCCGGCGACTCCACCACGCCCATGTGGATCTCCGTCATCACCACCGTTATCGTCCGCGTACCGCTGGCCTATCTGCTGGCTTATCTGACCCGCAGCCCCGAGCTTCCCAACGGCAACTTCATCATCCTGCCCATCTCCCTGCTGACCTCCTGGCTGATGGGTGCCCTCATCACCACGCTCTTCTACCGCAAGGGCAACTGGAAGAAGAAGGCTCTGCAGTAAGTTCGGTATCTATCCCCAAACAATCAGACCTCCCGATGCAAGCATCGGGAGGTCTTTTTCATGCAAATTTGTATATTTTCAAGGCAAAGCTCCATTTTAGCGCCAGCTACGCGGTGAATGAAGCTCATACGCCCACTTTAACGCTGTTTATCCCGTTCTTCCGCTATCGCAGCCTTCATGATATGCATAATCAAAGCAGCTACCAAAAACACCAACGCAGCGACGAAGAACATGACTCTCGTTTCCACAAGCTCCATCGACATGGTTTCCCATGTTCTGCGCCAGTTATCGATCAGCAAAATAATTGACAGGATTCCTGCCGCAATGAAAATAATCATCCATTTATTCAGTGTTTTCATTCAGATATTTTTCCTTTCCGAATACCCTTCCGGTCAATGGTTTACAAAAACAGTCACAGCAAGCCTTTTTTGCCGTGACTGTTCCTGTTTTTCATAAAAAATCTGCTTTACGCGTGCTTTCCCCGCTCACGCAGGAGAGCGAGCACCACGTCGGGATTATTGCAGGTGATGAGCTCCGCGCCGCAGTCGATGGCGTTGTCCACGGTCTGAGCATCCTTGACCGACGCGCCCGCCCAGGGCTTGACGCCGCGCTTACGCATGGACTCAAAGTCCGCCCTGGTGGCATTGAACATACAGCAGACGTCGCCGTACACATAGGGATCCACCGCGCAGACACCCATGCAGGACTGGGGGAAGTACACATGCTGGCGGTATTTTCTGCCGTGTTTTCCCTGAATGTACTCATGCAGCGTTGCATTGAAGGTGTTGACCACGCAGCGGTCGGTGAAACCATACGCGTCGATGAGCGCCATCACCCGGTCGCAGACGGAATAGGCGGTCTCCTCCCAGCCTTCCACGGGGTACTCTTTCAGCTCAAAGTCCACGGTCATGTTGGGATAGGCCTTGAGATACTCCAGAAACTCAACCAGCGTGGGGATTTTCGCCCCGGCAAACTCCGGCCCCTTCCAGGAACCGGCGTCCAGGCTTTTGAGCTGCTCCAGGGTCAGCTCGCAGACCTTGCCCTTACCGTTGGTGGTACGTTCGACCGTTGCATCGTGGATGAGCACCAGCTCACCGTCGGCGGTGATGCGCACGTCGATCTCGATCTGATCAACGCCCAGCTCTGCCGCCGCGCGGTAGGCTTCCATCGTGTTCTCCGGGTACTTTTCAGACCAACCGCGGTGCGCCGCGACCCAGATGTTGTCAGGGCTCGGGTTCCAGTTAAAGCTCATAGGTCAATTCCTCCTGTTATGCAGAATCTTTGATTCAAGCTTTGTCCGGGATATGTTTTTTCTGCGGGACTATTCGTCGTCCCCATCCCAATAAATGCACTTTTTCAGGCATTCTCCACAGTCATTGCAGTTTTCGTCCGTCACCGGTGCAGGAAATCCCAACTCATTGGTTTTGAATGTGATATGCTCACAGCCATCACAGGCTCCGCAGCCCACACATCTTCCCGTATCCGTTACCAGCTTGATGCTGTTCACAGGCATCCCCCTTTACTCACCGCAGCTCACAGCCGTCTGCATCGTAGAACTTATACTCTCCCGGCAGCCCGGGGTAGTGATAGACAAAGGGAATCTCATCAACGTTCACCTTCGTCTCTCCCTTCGCGCCCCAGACGCTGATGCTTTTGCAGTCGGGGTTGTTGACAATGAAGGAATAGCTGTGATGCCACATGAGAGCATAAATATCCTGGCCTCTTTCAACGGCACTGTATTTATGCACAAACTCATATACATCGTCTTTGACCTCGGTAAATTCCATGGGAATATACCGGTTCATCTGGTATTCGTTGCCCGTGATGAACCAGACCAGATGGGTGTCGCTGTCAAGCGTGGATCTTCCGGCGATCGCAATCTCCATCTCCTCGATGTCGGCGATGTTTTTGATCTCCCGGCGCGCCGCTGCAATCAGCCCTTCGTCACCCACGATTCTGGATGCATGAATCTCGTAACCGGCAGCTGTCAGCAGTACGGCGGTGATCAGGATAGCGATCAGGAGTATCGTTTTCTTTTTCATACCGTCATTTCTCCCTGTGCAAAGAAGGTTTACAGCAGCTCGCGCACAGCCTCCGGGAACTTGCGGTAATCATCCACCTTGATGAAGTGGAAGTCGGACTTATACACGGACTCATCGTTGCCGCCCTCGCCGTAGTCATCGCCCACAAAGACCACTTCGTCGTGGGCGTAGCCCTGCTCCTCGCAGTATTTCGCCAGCGCATAGGCTTTGTTGTAGGGGGCAGGAGCCATGTCGAAGGAGGAGGAACCGCCGACAAAGACGATGTAGTCGGAGAACACCTCACAGACCTCGGCGTAAATCGCCCGGCGCCTGGACCGGTCGGGGTCGAAGGCCAGCTTATCCTCGATTTTGGCCTTGGTACCCAGTACCGCCCAGGTCACGCAGCCGGAATCGTGAAATTCCACACTGTCACCCGCAAATTCCGTGTAACCGTACTTCTGCCGCAGCGCGGTCACGCGCGCGGAGACGCTTTCCCGGTCACAGGGCAGCCGGTCGTCACGCACGATGTCCAGCTCACCGGTTTCGGCGTTGTATCTGCCAAACTGCATACCGTAGTTGCCGATGATGTCAATGGGATAGTGCTCCATCTGGTTAAAGATGCGCAGGCAGCGTCCGGCACCTGACATGAGCAGCTTATAGCGCTTGCCCAACTCGTCCAGCGTCCTGCGGTTTTCCTCGCACATGGGGCTTCTGTGCTGAGTCAGGGTACCGTCCAGGTCAAAAACCACCAGGCGGATTTTATTCTTGTCAATCATGGTATTCCTCTTGCCTTTTTCGTGTTTTTTACAACTTATCTGAAGTAAACGTAATAGAGCCAGAGCACCGTGTAGCGATCCTTGAGATCCTTGGCGTAAAGCCGGGCGTCGGCGATCTTCTCCGCGCCGTAGAGCTTTTCAAACGCGGCGTAGTCAAGCCCGATCCGACGGGTCAGGGCAAGCATCTCATCTTCACCCGGGGCTTCCCGCAGGATCCGGCAGATCTCGTCCCACTTTTCCGTCACAACCCCCGCGTCATCCTGCTCATACCAGCCAAGCTTCTTCTGCAGCGCGATCACGCCGTCGGCAGAGGTGCCGTAGACCCGGGCAATCTCCCGCTCCCAGTCAGATGCATCAAATGCGCGGCGCAGAGGTTTCCCCGCGAGGATTTCCTCACGCAGGCGGGCGGTGGCCACAGCGGAGTAGAGCACGTCGATGCCGTGGGCCAGGTAGGGTTCGTTTCGCAGGATGCCGGTGATCTCGAAGTAATGGGAGAAGTGGTGCTCACTGCCCGACGCCGGACGGGAATTGCCCACGTAGGCCATGGCGATGCCCACCACCACCAGCGCTTCCATGAGCGCTGCAACGGCGGCCTCGTCGCGGGCGGCGATGCCGTCGGCCAGCGCGCGCACCCGCTCCACCTGCGAGGCGGTCAGGTCGTAGACGGTCTGGCAGAAGTATTCATCCCGCACGCAGGCAGCCAGCTTCCAGTCGTTGAGGCAGGAATACTTGCCGATGATATCGCCGTAACCGGCCTGCAGCATCTCCATGGGCGCGTCTTTGAGCACCGCGGGATCGGCGATGATGGCCTTGGGAGGACGGGCGTTGAGGGTGATCTTCATGCCGCCGAGAATCAGCGCGGAACCCACGGAGGCATAGCCGTCCATGGAGGTGGCGGTGGCGATGATGTAGTAGGGCAGATCATGCTCAAAGCTCGTGTGCTTGCACAGATCGTTGATGACGCCGGAGCCGACGCCGAGGATCAGGTCGATGTCAGCGGTGATGTGCTCGTTGATGCGGGCAATGGCTGCCTCATCGGGAACCAGCACCCCGTCGCCGGTGTCAAAGACGATCTTATCTGCAATGCGGCGGCCCAGCACGGCGGCGGCATGTTCGCCGCAGACGCGCCAGGTGTTCTGATCGGCGACGAGCAGAATGCGGGAAAAGCTTTCGCAGAGGGCGTCCAGGCGCTCAATCACGCCGGAGGCGATCTCGACGATATCAATGGGGCAGGTGTGGGCGCGTCCGCAGGCGCAGCCGGCGATGCCCTTTGTCAGTTCACGGATGTCTGTCATGTGTCGTTTCATCCTTTTTAACGGTAAATTACAGGCAGTCAGGCAAAATCCCGGCATTTTTTCGGTCAAAATACCGTTGCAAGTCTCTGCCCGGTCGTGTTATACTGCTTCCTAATCATTATACAGTCCCGCGGGGGGCAAAGTCAAGCACAGAGAAAGTCTTTGCGCTTGATTTCGGCCGCTCATTCACTTACATCGGAGGAAATCAGGCATGGACATCCGGAAATGTACGCAGGCAGATATCCTACAGCTTGCAGATTTCAACAAGCAGCTCATCGAAGATGAAAAAAGCACCAATCCCATGACGGTACCCGAACTTGCCCGTCGCATGGAGGGCTTTCTGGCCACCGATTATGACGCGTATTTCTTCACTGTCGACGATACTATCGTCGGCTATGCGCTGGTCAAGACCACCTGTTCCCCGCTTTATCTGCGTCAGTTTTTCATCTGTCGTGAATATCGCCGTCGGCATTACGGACGTGCCGCCTTTGACGCGCTGCTTGCCTGTCTCGGCACCGATCTCATCGATCTTGAAGTTCTCCCCTGGAACGAGGCCGGTATGCGCTTCTGGGAAAGCTGCGGCTTCCGGGAGATCAGCCGGTATCTGCGGCTTGAGCGCTGATACTCCATTCTCGATTCCAAACAAATTTTCAGGAGGTGTTTTCCCATGATTCGCGCACTTTTCTTCGACCTCGACGGCACACTGCTGACCACTGACCGGCGTTTGAGCGATGTAAACGCCGCAGCACTCGCCGCCTGCCGCGAACGCGGCATCAAGCTGTTCGTTGCCACTGCCCGTGCGCCGCGCCTTGCCAACACCCTCGGCTGGGGCGAGCGCGAGTTCTCCCTCTTTGACGGCTGCATTTACTTTAACGGCGGATATGTATGTGTCGGCGATGAAACACGCTTCTATACCATCGCCGCTGATGTGGTATCCGAGATCGTCGCGTGCGTCGCAGCTTTTCCCGGAGCGCGTCTGTGCTTACTGATGCCCGATCATCTGCAGGCACTCAATCACGACCCGGACGACGGTTCCCTTTCCAACTGGGGCTATAACCCTGCAAAACTCGCTGCACTGGACAATTCCAGCATGGCAAACACCATCAAGCTGCTGGTGTATCACGACGACTCCGGCAGCATTCCGCTGAAAACGGAGATCGCCGATGCTCTGCGCTCCGTCTGCAAGGATCGTGCGCAGTTTTATCTGACCGATCATGACTCTCTGATTCAGATCACCGCCCTTGAATCCAACAAAGCATCTGCCATCCGCCGGGTCGCGGTGCGCCTCGGCCTGCGTGAGGACGAGATCGCGGTCTTTGGCGACGACTATAACGACCTTGAGATGATCCGCGCCTTTCCTGAAAGCGTCGCCATGGGCAACGCATGCCCCGAGCTCAAAGCCGCCGCCAAGTACGTCACCCTCTCCAACGACGATGACGGCATTGCCCATGCCCTCAAACAACTGCTGCACCTCCTGTAACCGGACGTGCAGCTTCTTTTTACTCTCCTGCGTATTCTCTTTTTGCGCAGAGTGTGATACAATGAGTGTATTCCATTGAAAGAAGGGCTTTTCGTGCGTACCGATTTCTCTCAGGGGCCGATGTGGAAAAACATCATCAATCAGGCCGTTCCCCTGACCCTTGCCCAGCTCGTTCATCTGCTCTACAACGTCGTTGACCGCATCTATCTGGGTCACATGCCGGGAGCCGATTCCCTCGCCCTGACCGGCATCGGTCTGTCATTCCCGCTCATCACCCTCATCGGCGCGTTTACTGCCCTCTTTGGTACCGGCGGCACGCCGCTGTTCTCCATTGCCCGGGGTGAAAAGGATGAAAATCGCGCCGAGCACATCCTCGGCAACTGCTTTTCACTCCTGCTCATCAGCTCCGTTGTGCTCTTTGTGTTCTGCTATACCCTCCGCCGCCCCATCCTCTATCTCTTCGGCGCCAGTGACGCGTCCTACGTCTACGCCGACCAGTATCTGCGCATTTACCTCTTCGGTACCCTCTTTACCATGCTCACCACCGGCCTCAACGGCTTCATCAACGCCCAGGGATTCCCCCGCACCGGTATGCTCACGACCCTTCTGGGCGCGGTGCTCAACATCATCCTCGACCCGCTCTTCATCTTCGTCTTCCAAATGGGTGTGGGCGGCGCGGCCTTTGCCACGGTGCTGAGCCAGCTCGCCTCCTGCCTCTGGGTCATGCGCTTCCTCACCGGCAAAAAGGCGCTTCTGGTCATCCGGCGGCAGCATCTGCGGCTGCGCTGGGACACGGTGAAGAACATCATCTCCCTCGGATGTGCCGGCTTCATCATGAACGGCACAAGCTGCCTTGTCCAGATCGTCTGCAACACCACCCTCCAGCGCTGGGGCGGCGACCTGTACGTGGGCATCATGACGGTCATCGGCTCCCTGCGCGACATCCTGATGCTGCCTGTCAACGGCATCTCGCAGGGTGCGCAGCCCGTCATCGGCTACAACTACGGTGCCAAGCGAAACGACCGCGTCAAGGAGGGCATCCGCTTTACCACCTACCTCGGCACCGCCTTCACGCTGGTAGCCTGGATCGCCATCATGGTGTTCCCCCGGCAGATGTTTTCCATCTTCACCAAAGACACCACCCTGCTCTCTGAGGGCGCCCGGGTAATGAACCTCTACTTCTTCGGCTTCGTCTTTATGTCCTTCCAGTTCGCGGGACAGATCACCTTCACAGCGCTGGGCTATGCCAAGCGTGCGATCCTCTTCTCCCTCCTGCGCAAAGCCATCATCGTGGCACCCCTCACGGTGCTGCTGCCCATCTGGGGATTTGGCGTGGACGGCGTGTTTCTCGCCGAGCCCATCTCCAATGCCGTCGGCGGCCTCGCCTGCGGCATCACGATGTACCTGACGGTATACCGGAAGCTGGAGTAAACCAAATGAGGTAAATTGTATGAATACTATCAACATCAGCCGCAGGCTGGAACCGCTCTGGGATTCTTTTCTTCCCGATTCTGCCCTGACCACAGCCAAACTCCGCGTCAATCATCCCACATTCTGCGATACCCCGCTGTGGCTGGACAAAATCTTTGACGAAAACAGCAACGAGCTCTTCGGCATCAGCTATCCCATCCTGGTCAGGGCCGGCGATATCTGGCGGCTCTACTACCATCCCTGCCGCAGCGAAAAAGAGTGGAAAGCCCGCGGCGGTGACTATGCGCAGGCCATGCTCTGCGTACTGGAAAGCCGTGACGGCGTAAACTGGGAGCGTCCCGCTCTCACCAATTTCCCGGATGCCGACGGCAATCCCACAAACATTGTCTTTTCAGAGCTCAACGACGGCGTATTCGTCTTCTGCGACGAAAATCCCGCCTGTCCCGCGGAGGAAAAGTTCAAGGCGTTGGTCTGCCGCGTCATCCGTGACGACGCAGGAAAACTCCTGCGCCGCTGGCTTCACTGCTACACCTCCTCCGACGGCTATACTTTTGACGAGGGTTATCCCATCCACGAGGGTGCGGAGTACGATTCCATCAATCTTGCCCTCTGGCGTGACGGGCAGTACACCCTTTACTACCGCAAGTACGACTATTCCTCCGGCGAAGGCCGGCGCACGATCCGCTGTGCCCGCTCCCACGACTTCCGAAACTGGGATGAACTCGGCGAGCTGCGCTACAACGACAACAAAACCTATCAGCTCTACACAAACCAGATCATGCCCTATCCCCGCGCGTCCCATCTGTTCATCGGCTTCCCCACCCGCTATGTGGAACGCAAAGCATGGACGCCGAACATGGAAAGTATGCCTGCCTATCCCATCAAGAAGGCCGCTTCGGACGAAAATCCCCCCGTCACCACCCGTGAGGGGCTTGCCGTGACCGACTGTCTGTTCATGGTCAGCCGCGACGGTGAAAACTGGCACCGCTTCTGCGAGGCGTTCATGACTCCCGGTCCGGAAACCTCCTACAACTGGGTATACGGCAACTGTTACCCGAGCTATCAGCTGCTGGATAACGGCGATGAGTATTACTACCTCTACACCATCGACAATCATCTCAGCTACAACTGCGCAAAGCCCCTCAATCGATGGAAGATCCGTAAAGATGGATTTGCCTTTTATGAGGCCGACGACAACGGTGCAGTGATCGTTACAAAGCCGGTCGTCTTTGACGGTGCAAAGCTGCACCTCAACTTTGAAACCTCCGCCGCAGGCAGCATCTATGTGGATCTGCTCGATGCCGACGGCAATCCCATCGAGGGAAAAACAAGTTTTGAACTCTTCGGCAATGCCGTTGACCGTACGGTCTTCTTCGCCGACGGCTCCGATTTCGCCGCTTATGCCGGCAAACCCGTCCGGCTGCGTTTCCGTATGCAGGACGCAAAGCTTTATTCCCTGTATTTTGCATAACCTCACCCCGCCCCTGTCTGTTCCGGACAGGGGCTTAATCTTTTCTGCCGCCTCTTTGCAATCCCGGGATTGTGTGGTACAATAGAAGTATCCTAATTTATCCATCAGGAGGCACGTATCATGTTCATCCGTCGTGCCGAGGATCGCGACATTCCCGCGCTCACCCGGCTTCTCTTCCAGGTTCAGCAGGTTCACCATCTGGGCCGCCCCGATCTCTTCAAGGCCGCTGCCCGCAAGTACACCGACGACGAGCTTTCCGCCATCATTCATGACGATACCCGTCCCATCTTCGTCGCCGACACCGGCGACGGCACGGTTCTGGGCTACTGCTTCTGCATCTACCAGCAGCACATCAACAACAATAACCTCACCGACATCCGCACCCTCTATATCGATGACCTCTGCGTGGATGAAACCTCCCGCGGTCAGCACATCGGCCGTGCGCTCTATGAGTACGTGGTAGATTTCGCCCGCCGCGAGAGCTTTTATAACCTCACCCTCAACGTCTGGTCGCTCAACGAAAGCGCGATGAAGTTTTACCAGGCCTGCGGCCTTGTCCCTCAGAAGGTCGGCATGGAAAAGATCCTGTAATCATCAAAATAACGCCTCTTTTCAGAGGTTTTGGGAAGGAAGTAACCCCATTGGGCATCTATTCCGTTCATTTCAGTCCCACCGGCGGCACCAGGGCCGTCGCAGACATCCTCGCCGCCGCCTTTGACGCGCCGGTGACCGATTTTGAGCTGTGCAGACCCGAAGATGAGCTCAAGCCCCTTGAGCTCACGGCCGATGATCTGTGCATTGTCGCCGTTCCGTCCTTCGGCGGACGGGTTCCTGGGCTCTGCACCCGCAGACTGCGCACGATTGCCGGTCACGGTGCGACCACCGTCGCCGTGGTTGTCTACGGCAACCGCGCCTACGAGGATACCCTCTCCGAGCTTGCCGCCACCCTGCGCGGCGCCGGTTTCCGCGTTCCCGCAGCCATCGCCGCCATCGCCGAGCACTCCGTCATCCGCCGCTTTGCATCCGGTCGTCCCGACCGTGACGATGCCGAAGTCCTCACAGGCTTTGCCCGGCGCATTGCCGAGCTCTATGAGCAGGGAAAGCTGACCGGTGAAGTCACCGTCCCCGGCAGCATCCCCGCTGATATCCGTACCGACGGCCCGATGGCGGTCATGCCGGATGAGACCTGCGTGCGCTGCGGTCTGTGTGCGGCCCAGTGTCCTGCCGGGGCCATCGACGCGCTGAGTGCACGTACCGATGCCGCTCTCTGCATGGGCTGCATGCGCTGCGTGAAGATCTGTCCGCGTGCGGCACGCCATCTGGACGCGGAGCGCGAGGCCGCGCTGGATGCGCGTCTTGCGCCGGTTTGCACTGAGTACCGTCACAATGAGTTTTACCTCTGCCCCGAAGCCTGAGGAGGACATATATGGACGCTACCTGCAAACTGCGCTGCATGACCTCACTGTATCTGCTGCACGGTGACCGCATCCTGCTGTTATACCGTCAGGGATCTCGTGTCATCGCTGACAGCTGGGTGGGCGCCGCCGGTGGTCACTTCGAACCGGAAGAGTTGAATGATCCCCGTGCCTGCGTTCTGCGCGAACTCCGTGAAGAACTCTCTCTTACGGAATCCCACATCTGCGATCTGCAGATGCGCTACATCACCCTGCGCCGTACGGAGAAAGGCATCCGGCAAAACTATTACTTCTTTGCCCGGCTTCCCGGTGCCGAGCCCCCGTTGCTTTCCTCCAACGAGGGCGTGCTGCGGTGGTTTTCCCCCGACGAGCTGGAGGGCCTTGAGATGCCCCGCTCCGCCCGCGGCGTCATCGACCACTACCTGTCTGTTGGACAGCATGACCATGCCCTGCGCGTCGGCATCACCGATGACATCGGCACGCAGTTCACCGAACTCCCGGTCTGCTGAGCTTTTTTTCAGGCTATACCGCAAAGGAGACTAGCAACCATGAAAACCGCTATCAACCTGGGCTTTGGCTTCCCGGAGCTTTCCATCCTCGAACAGCTCCGCCGCATCAAAGACGCAGGCTTCGATGCTATCTTCAACCGCTGGAATAAGCCCGGAGACGCGCATACCACCGCCCGTGCGGCGGACGCCGCCGGTCTCTTCATCCAGTCTATCCACGCGCCGCACCTGGGTACCGCCCACATCTGGCTGGATACCGCCGCCGGTGAAGCCGCCATCGAGGAGCTGCTCACCTGCCTGCGGGAATGCCATGAAGTCGGTGTGACGCTGATGATCAGCCACGTCTACATGGGCTTTGACCCGGAGCATCCCACGGAGCTGGGGATAGCGCGCTATGCGCGGCTTCTGGATGAGGCGCAGAAGTGCGGCATCCGCATCGCATTCGAGAATGCCGAAGGCGAAAAGTACCTCGCCGCCATCCGCGACCGGCTCTGGGAGCATCCTGCTGCCGGCTTCTGCATCGATACGGGACACGCCTGCTGCTACGATGTCGGCATTGACTTCCTCGCCAAGTACGGCGACAAGCTCATCGCCACCCACATCAACGACAACGAAGGCATCACCGGTACCGAAATCGCCGCCATCGACGACGCCCACCTCATGCCCTTCGATGGTGCGGTGGACTGGGAGCACGTGACAAAAATGATCGCCGACACCGGCTTTGACGATATTCTGACGCTGGAACTCAAGAACCGCAACATGCCCGGCCGCCACACCCACGACATCTATGCCCACCTCGACTGCGCGGGATTCCTCAACCTTGCCCACGCCCGTGCTCTGCGGGTCGCCGCCATGATCGAATCCGCCCGTTACCGCTAAGTTCCTCAAAACTCAGGACATAAGGAGTACATTGCCATGAAAACCTGTGTCATTCAGCCCGCTTACAGCATGGATTTCACCCAGTCCGACGCGCTCTTTGCCTGGGAGCTGGACGCTCTTGACCGCTGCGACGATTCCATGGACGTGATCGTCCTGCCCGAGTATTCAAACGTCCCCGCCTACGCCAAAACGAAAGAGCAGATGCTCGAAAGCTACGAAAAGTACAGCGCTGCGCTCATGGAGAAGGCTTCCGCCACCGCAAAACGCTGCAATGCCACCGTCTTTGTCAACTGCATCTACGACGCAGGCTCCGGCCTTCGCAATACCACCCTTTGCTACTCCAAAACAGGCGAGCTCGCAGGCACCTACTACAAGCAGCATCTGGTTCCCTCCGAGATGAACGTCTACGAGCTGGACAAGGATTATACGTACGAGTATTCCGAGCCCACGATCCTTGAGATCGACGGCGTGCGCTACGGCTTCCTCATCTGCTACGACTTCTACTTCTACGAGGCCTTTGCAAACATCGCCCGCTATAACCCCGAGGTCATTATCGCCTGCGCCTACATGCGCAGCGACAGCCATGACACCCTCGAGACCCTGGCCAAGTTCTGTGCCTACAACACCAACGCCTACCTTGTGCGCTCCTCCGTTAGTCTGGGATCCGACTCCCCCGTGGGCGGCTGCAGCATGATCGTTGCCCCCGACGGTCGTGTGCTGTGCAACATGAAGAACGACGTGGGCATGGCCTCGGCCGACTTTGATCCCCACGCCCGTCACCTCAAGGCCGCAGGCTTCGGCAATCCTCCCGCCACCCACCATGCCTACATCGAGGCCGGACGCCGTCCCTGGAAGTATCGTCCAGCCGGCAGCGCCATCGTCTGCGACGATGACACCATGCCCTATCCCCGCATCTGCGCCCATCGCGGCTTCAACACCATCGCCCCTGAAAACAGCATGCCCGCTTACGGCGCTGCCATCGGTCTGGGCGCGGAAGAGATCGAGTTTGACCTCTGGTCCACCCGCGACGGCGTGATCGTATCCATCCATGATCCGGTTCTTGACCGCGTATCGGACGGTCACGGTCTGGTAAGTGAAGCCCTGTATGAGGATCTTTTAAAGCTCGACTTCGGTTTCAAGCATGGCGCGGAGTTTACCGGCCTGCGTATCCCCACCTTTGAGGATATCCTCAAGCGTTTTGCCTGCCACGTCATCATGAACGTCCACGTCAAGGCGCCCGACGACGTCAATCCCCTGCCCGATGCCACCATCCGCGAGATCGTGCGGCTCATCGACAAGTACGACTGCCGCCGGTACTGCTACATCATGAGCGGCAACCCGGCGATTCTTGAGCAGTTCCGTGCCATCGCGCCCGATCTCAACCGCTGCGCAGGCGCGAG
>SVMB01000026.1 GCA_015067675.1 Oscillospiraceae bacterium | reverse complement strand
ACTCCACCAGAGTGTAGTAACCCTCGTGCAGATCGTTGATGGCGTAGGCCAGACGGCGCTTGCCCCAGTCATCGATCTTGGCGATCTCACCATTCTCAGCGATCATATCGGTGAACTTCTTGACCAGAGCCTCACGGCCCTCTTCATTCAGCTCGGGATTGACGATGAAAATCGTTTCGTACTTCGAGTTCTGCTTCATAATCTCTTTACACCTCCTTATGGACATAAGGCCCCAATTACCAAAAAGGGGCAAGGATGCACGGGGAACACGTATCATCCTTATATGATGCCACGCGCACCGCGTACACGCCCGCGGATACCCCATGACCATAA
The DNA here is from genome assembly GCA_015067675.1 of Oscillospiraceae bacterium. Lineage (GTDB taxonomy): Bacteria > Bacillota > Clostridia > Oscillospirales > QAMX01 > SIG502. The sequence goes on along the minus strand of SVMB01000026.1, from coordinate 38,225 downwards.
CAGTATAGCGGTTTTCGTCCCGGATGTCAAGTCTTTTTCTGGGTTTTCTGCATTTTTGAACAGTATTCACCTTTACAGAAGCCGGAAACTGCTGTATAATAGCAAAAAGAAACAATGACCAGGCAGGAGAGAACATACAATGACTGAAAAGATTGCGATATTTGACCTGGACGGCACGCTTCTGGACACTTTGGGAGATCTGGCCCATGCCGCCAACGAGACGCTGCGCACCTTTGGTCTGCCCGTGCATCCGGTTGAAGCCTACAAGCAGTTCATCGGCCGCGGCCGCACCAATCTCATCCGCCGCTGTTCCGGTCTCACCGACGACCGGCAGATCGAGGAGCTGTGCCGTGTCAACGACCGCATCTATGCCGAGTGCTACCGCGAGCGCACCTGTGCGTATCCCGGCGTACAGGAGAGTCTTGAAAACCTTGCCATTGCGGGGATTCCGATGGCGGTTTTATCCAACAAGAATCACGACATGACCTGCCGGCTGGTGGAGGAATGTCTGCCGGGGATTCCGTTTTTTGCCGTCTACGGCAAGCGTGAGGGGCATCCGCTCAAGCCCGATCCGGCCAGCGTATACGAGATTCTGATGGCGGCGGACATTGCGCCGGAGCGCTGCATTTACTTTGGCGACAGCGGCGTGGACATGCAGACGGCGTGTTACGCGGGCTGTTATCCGATGGGTGTGACCTGGGGATTCCGGGACATGAAGGAGTTACGTGCCAACGGGGCGAAGCGGCTTCTGCACCGGGGCATCGACATTTTCCCGGCGGTGTTCAGTTTTCTCAAGACCTTTTCGCTGGATTTTGAGGTAGAGTTTTCAGAGGAAGAGCATCACTGAGCAAAAAATTGGCCCTCTCAGTCAAGGAAACTGCAGTTTCCTTGACAGCTCCCCCAGAGGGGGAGCCAGGTAAAAATACCCGAGGCCTTATGTTTCCAGGCTTGCCTCCCCCTTTGGGGGAGGTGTCTCATGCATGCTTTGCATGTATGAGACGGAGAGGGCACAGGGCGTTTGAGTCAGAACACAATGACATCCTCCGTGAACGCTTTTGCGTTCACGAGCTGCACGAAGGTGCACAGTTACAGAAAGCACGGTTCTACGGGACAGCACCGAGGCTTAATAGTTACATCCAGAGGGAGCTGCGGGGGAACGCTGCGGATATTCCCACCTGACCGGAAGGCTTTGTATAATCCCATAGAAAGGAGTCTCCACCATGGACCGTGTGTGCTGCTTTACCGGCCATCGTCCGCATGATATGCCGTTCATCGCAACGGCGGATGATCCGGGATTTCTGGAATTTGCAAATCGCCTTGAACGGGCAATCCGCGCGGAGATCGACCGGGGTGCCCGGCACTTTATCTCCGGTATGTGCGACGGAATGGATCTGTGGGCGGCGTGCATGGTGATGAAGGTGCGCGAGGAGCTGCCGGAACTGGGGATTACCCTTGAGGCCGCAGTGCCTCATACGGGACAGGAAAAATATTGGCCGGAGGATATCAGAACCGCTTATCGGGAAATACTGGCCTCGTGCGATCACGTGACGGTGCTTGCCCAGCATTACTTCAGCGGCGTTATGATGATCCGTAACCGCTATATGGTCGATCACGCCGATGTGGTCATCGCAGCCCTGAAACCGGGCGCACAGAAGGGCGGAACCTGGAATACGGTGCAGTATGCACTGAAAAAGAAAAAAGAAGTCGTAAATATTTTTGAAAACTGGGGCTGATTGGGCTTGACATTGCTTGCAATTGGTCGTGAAATACGGTAAAATAGAGAGTAACTACCTCAGTTAAGGAGTGAAACCGATGAAGCTGCAGACAGAACACGGTCTGATTAACGTTTCGGATGACGTCATTGCCGGTATCGTCAGTGAATGCGCCAATAATTGCTTCGGCGTGCGCGGCATGGCATATACCAATAAAACCGACGGGCTGGTCCAGCTGCTCAAGCGCGACAGCTTCCGTAAGGGCGTTCGCCTGACCTTCGGAGAGGACAGCGTGGACGTGGAACTGCATATCGTGGTGCGCCACGGCATCAATATCGCCGCCACCGGCGAGTCCATTTCAAGCGAAATTCGTTACAAGGTTGAAGAACTTGCCGGTATCAAGGTCGGTAAGGTTACCATCTGCGTTGACGGCTTAATGACTGACTGAAAGCGGGGATAAGGGAATTGAGTGCAAATATTAACGGCGGTCTGTTCCGGGAAATGATCCTGGAGGCCGCCTGGATGATCGATGACAATAAGCAGAAGCTCAACGACCTCAACGTTTTCCCGGTGCCGGACGGCGATACGGGAACCAATATGGGTCTGACCATCGGCGCGGCTGCCCGCGCGGTGGAGAATAAAAACGACGATGACATCAGCACCATGGCCGATACCACGGCAATGGCGCTGCTGCGCGGCGCCCGCGGCAACTCCGGCGTCATCCTGTCGCTGCTGTTCCGAGGCGTGGCCAAGACCCTGAAGGGTTCGGCCAGCGCCGACGCCGCTCTCTGGGCGCAGGCGCTGCAGTGCGGCACCGAAACCGCCTACCGCGCCGTTATGAAGCCCGCCGAGGGCACCATCCTTACCGTTTCCCGCCTGGCGGCGGAAGCTGCTGCTGCGGCCGCAGCCTCCGAGGAGACCGAGCCCAGCGTTGAGAGCGTGACTGCTGCTGCTCTTGAGGCTGCCAAAGCTGCCCTTGCCGATACCACCAACCAGAATCCCGTCCTTGCCAAGGCCGGTGTCGTGGATGCCGGCGGCGCAGGCTGGGTTTACGTGCTGACCTCGATGCTGCACATCCTGCAGGGCGGTGAGCGCCATGTAAAGCAGAATGTGGAGCCCGCCGAGGCTCCCGCTGCCGAGGCTCCGGCCTCCGCGCAGGCCGCCTTCGAGACCGAGGATATCCGCTTTGCCTACTGCACCGAGTTTATCGTCGGCCGCTCCGGCGACCGTGACCCCGAGCTGCTCAACGCCTTCCTCGACGGCATCGGTGACAGCGCGGTGCTGGTCTACGACGACGAGATCATCAAAGTGCACGTCCATACCAATAACCCCGGCACGGTTCTGGAAGAGGCGCTGACCTACGGTGCGCTGGAAACCGTGAAGATCGAGAATATGCGCCTGCAGCACTCCGAAAAAGTGATGGAAGGTACGTCCGCTCCTGCCGAGCCCGAAGCTCCCGCGGCTCCCGCCGAGCCGGAGGCCGAAGTAGGCTTCGTGGCGGTATGCACGGGTGCGGGTATTGCCAGCGTGTTCCGTGATCTGGGTGTCAACGAGCTGGTCGAAGGCGGCCAGACGATGAACCCCTCCACGATGGACATCTATCAGGCGGTGGAGAAGGTCAACGCCAAGACCGTTTTCGTGCTGCCCAACAACAAGAACATCATCATGGCTGCCGAGCAGGCGGAGCCGCTGACGAAGAAGCGTCTGATCGTGCTGCCGACGGTTTCGATTCCGCAGGGCATTACGGCGATGCTGAGCTTTGATCCGGACGCGTCGGACGACGATAACCGGGATGCGATGATGGAAGCGGCGTCCAGCGTGCATACGGGACAGATGACCTATGCGGCGCGGGACAGCTCGTATGATGACCGGAGAATCCGGGAGGGCGACTATCTGTCGCTGGTGGATGGTAAGCTGGTGGATACGGATCGTAAGGAGAATGATGCGTACCGTCATTTGGCGCGGCATATGGGTAAGCTGAAGAATATCTCCTATGTCAACGTGTTCTATGGTGAAGGTGTGACGGAGGAGCAGGCGGAGCAGATGAAGGCGCTGCTTGAGAAGGAATTCAAGAACGCCGAGGTCAACGTTGTAAACGGCGGCCAGCCGATCTACTACTATATGATTTCCGCCGAGTAATAGAGGAAAACAGAAGGGCTGCAGGAAACCTGCGGCCCTTTTTGCACAGAAGAGGAAATGCAATAACAGACAGCAAATGCAGTCATTGCCAAGCGTGGCACACGGGAAAAGGGTGCAGGGGCGTGCCGCCCCTGCCGAGGGGGTCAAAGGGGGACGAGAAGTCCCCCGTCGATCCCGCATCGGCGAAACAGGAGAATGACAGATGAAGCGTAATAGAGGATGACAAAAAACAAAAATAAAATCGAAGGCTATACGCCTGATCGCATTTCCTGTTGTACCAACGTCGAGTCACAAGTGTAACGAGTGACGAGCCACGTTTTCGAACGTCTCCTGTTATACCGACTGAAAAGTTAGAATCCGTATTCGGCAGCGGGAAAGTCCCGGGCGCACAGAATACGGATTTTTATTGCTTTATATTGGGGGAAGAAATGCACGCCGCAGACAGGTTCTTTCCGAAAAGCAAGACAACAGGAGACGGGTTCTATCGTGGCTTGTCACTCGTTACACTTGTGACTCGACGCAAGGAAACATACAAGGCGATCAAACGGAAAAGTTTTGTTTCGTTTTTCTTTTCATTTTTCTTTTTTGTCGTCCTCTATTACGCTTGATCTGTCATTCTATTACTGCGGAGCTACGGGATCGACGGGGGCTAACGCCGCCCCCTTTGACCCCCACGCCAGGGTCCACAGGACCCTGGACCCGTTTTGCGCTGCGCTCCTTAGCAATCACTGCATTTGCTGTTTATTATTGCATTTATGCTACAGCTTCCTTGCCTGCATCACAAACGTGTGATTGATATACTGCGCTTTATACTCCGAATAATACTCGTTCGTGAATACCGCAATGTCCGGCAGCAGCGTGATGTCGGGCAGCGCACGGAGATTTTCCCACTTGCTGATGGCCTGCGTGGAAATGCCCAGGGCGTTGGCCAGCGTCTCCTGGCTGATGTTGTTGCTCAGCCGCAGCTTTTTGATCGTCTGGCAGATTTTGATGTCCATGTCTCAAACCTTCTTTGCTTGTTTTCCGAAAGCTTTCTGGCTTTATTGTACAGGATAATCGCCGCAAGGGCAATAGATGGGTGTTTTAAGAGCGTCAACCAATGGTTGAGACCCGGGGGGTGGCGCTATTTCCCGCCTCCGGCGCATCCTGCCTCTTGCGCGAATGCGCCGGGTGTGATATGATTATCGTATCACAATCCGATTTCAAACAAGGAGGTGCCCCGTGCGGGAATATCAGATCAACTACGATGCGGGATCGGCCCGCGCGGTGCCGGACAGCTCTCTGGATGCGCTGGTGCGCCTGCGGGAGGGCGATGCAGCCCTTGTGTACCTGTATCTCATCCGAAACGGCGGTAAAATGGAGCCGGAACAGGCCGAAATCGACCTGGGAATGGACTCCGACCGGCTGGAACGCGCTGTCGCGTCTCTGCAGCGGCTGAGGGTGCTTCGCGGCGCCACCGAGGAAGTCACGCAGATCGTGGCTCCCATCCGTCAGTCCATCCAGCCGATGGAATACACCCGTCAGGACGTGGAAAAGGCCGAAAACGAGGATATGCAGTACCGCTGGCTCAATACACAGGCGGAAAAACACCTCGGACACTTTCCCACTTACCCCGAGCGGCAGCGCCTGCTCTATATCCGTCAGCAGATTCAGCTTCCCTTCGAGGTGACGGCACTCCTGATGACCCATCTGGCTGAGGAAGCACAGAAGCGGGGAAAGGCTCTGAGCATCACCACGCTCCAGCACAAGGCTGCCGACTGGGCCGGGCTCGGCATCGACTCCACCGAAAAGGCCGAAGCCCAGATCGAACGGGAAAGCGCGTTCTGGACCCTCTGGCGCGGGCTGGGTATGGGCGATCGTGACCCTGTGAAGCAGGAAGAAGAGAAGCTTCGCGGCTGGCTTAACCAGGGCTTTGATCCGGAGCTCATACGCCGTGCCTGCGAGGAAACCATTTACAACACCGGCAAGCTCAAATGGGCCTACGCCGGGAAGATTCTCGAGCGCTGGCAGACAAGAGGATACCGCACGCCTGAGGATGTGGATCGCGGAGAAGCCGCAGCGGGATCGCCGGGCGCCGTCGGCGGCGTGCAGGATGCGCCGGTGCAGTCCGGGTTTGCATCCGCCGAGGCGGAGGCTGCCTACCGCGAGCGTATGCGCAGACTTTATGAGGAATCCCGGCGGGAGAACGCCGACGGGGAATGAGAGGATAGCCTATGAAGATAGACAGAGCTGCGATGCTGCGTGCCGTGCCGCGCTATGAGCGCGACCGTCAGGAGCAGCGCATGGAGCGTGCCGAGCGTATGCGCAGGCTGTCCGCGCAGGAGCCGCGCTTTGCCGAAATTGACCGGGAGATGCGCATGACCGGCGCCGCCGCCGTGCGTGCCGCCGTCAGCGGAGATCCCGCGCGGGTGGAGGAAGCCATCCGTCAGGTGGCGCAGAAGAATCTGTCGCTGCAGGAGGAACGCGCGGCGCTGCTGGGCAAGCTGGGATACCCCGGCGATTACCTCAACGGCGGCGCGATCTGCGAAGCCTGCGACGATACGGGGTATAAAGAAGGCGGCGCACTGTGCAGCTGCCTGCGCCGGTTTTACCGGGAGGAGCAGCTGGCGCTGCTGGAAGAGGCCGTGGGGCGGCAGGATCTGCGCTTCTCGGCGTTCACCCGGGAGTTTTTCGTGGACGACATCAACCAGACAAACGACGCGCCCTACCGGCTGCGCAGGGAGCAGTACGAGCGCTGTGAGCGGTACGCCGAGGAACTGAGCGTGCGGCGGGGGAACCTTCTGCTGGAGGGACCTGCCGGATGCGGTAAGAGCCTGCTGGCGGTGTGTATTGCGCGCAGGGCGATTGAGCGCGAGCTGAGCGTGGCGTATGTGAGTGCGCTGGATTATGTGACGCAGTGCGATAATGAGCGGTTTCGCCGGGACGAGGAATCGGCGGCGATGATTGCAAGGTGCGCGCAGGTGGATCTGCTGGTGCTGGACGATCTGGGCGCGGAACCTGCGGGGAGCCATAATAATGCGTACTTTCTGACGCTGCTGCAGCAGAGGGAGAATGCGGGAGGCTCGACGGTGATCTGCAGCGCGGTGGATACGGAGGGGCGAAACGGGCTGTATGCGAAGTATTCAGCGTCGGTAGCGTCGCGGCTGCGGGGCGCGTTTGAGAGAATCCGTATCAGCGGCGCGGATCTGCGCGGCAGGAATAGGATGTTCTGACCCGAAATGCAATACCGGGCTGTGATTCGCAGGGATTGTTAAGCGTGGCACACGGGAAAAGGGTGCAGGGGCGTGCCGCCCCTGCCGAGGGGGACAAAGGGGGGCGAGAAGCCCACCGTCGATCCCACATCGGCGAACCATCAGAATGACAGATAAAGCGCGGCAGAGGACGGCAAATAAAAAAATGAAACAAAAGTGATGCTTTTGCTCGTACCTTCTGCTGTACCAACGTCGAGACGCAAGAGAATCGAGCGTCGAGCCACACTTAATACCGTCTCCTGTTGTACCAACGTAAAAGATAGAACCCGTATTCTGTGTGTCCGGGACTTTCCGGATGCAGAAGGCGGGTTCTTTTTTGCTGTTGGGGGGTGTATTTACGCCGGAGACGGCATGAAACGGAAAGGCAAGTACGCCGGGGACGGGTTCAAACGTGGCTCGTCACTCGTTACACTTGTGACTCGACGCTATGATGCAGTGAATGCCATCTACGGGCAAGGTTTCTTTTTTTCCTTTCCTTTTTTGCCGTCCTCTATACGCTTCATCTTCCATTCTGCCACTGCGCCATACGGGATCGTCCAGGGGCTGCTCGCCCCTTCAACCCTCGGCAGGGGCGGCACGCCCCTGCACCCCGAGGAACGCAAAGCGTTCCTCATCCGGCTGCGCCGCTGTATCCATTACAGGCATCATCCCCTATACTGCATTTCATCTTCCCCCCTTTACAACCGCCTCTCCTTATGCTACAATATCCATGCACCTACAGAGTAGGGGCGCGCGCGTCAAGTGTCCGCCGGACGGGGAGTTGCCGGTGGAACGAAAAGCAGGTCGGAATCCATGAAACGATTTCTTCCCTCGCTTGCGGTGCGTGTCCCGCATCCCGCTGTTTTATAGTAAAGACAAAAGCCTCTTTATTATCGCAGCAGAGCTGTCTGTTCGTATGCGCTGATAAGGAGGCTCTGTTTTATGTTAACAGACCTCCTGCAAACGAAAGGAGACCTGTTTTTATGCCCTCAAACCGCCGCGAACTCACCCGCCGCATCTGCATCATCGCTGTCCTCATCGCCGCGAATATCGTCCTGTCACGATTTCTCTCCATTTCCGTCTGGAACCTCAAGATCGGCTTCGGCTTCGTCCCCGTCGTCCTCGCTGCCGTCCTGCTCGGTCCCGTGGGCGGAGCCGTCACCGGCGCGGTCGGCGACTTCATCGGCGCTATCGCGTTCCCCATCGGCCCGTACTTCCCCGGCTTTACACTGACCGCCTTCCTCACCGGCCTCTGGTACGGCTTCACGCTGAAAAACAGCCGCGGCTGGCCGGCTATCCTCGCCGCCGTCCTCGTCACGGAGATCTTCGGCAGCGTCCTGCTCAACTCCTTCTGGATCTCCGTGCTCTACGATACACCCTTCCTGGCTCTTTTGCCCGCGCGGCTGGGACAGGCCGCTCTCATGGGCTCCGTCGAGATCGTAACCATCCGCCTTCTGGACAGGCTCCTGCCCCGCCTGCGCCGCTCGCTTACGATCTGAATGACGCAAGTCCTGCATTTACTGGGAAATCATCCCAGGAACACCGACATATCTGACAGTAACGCGCTGATTTTGCAGCATATCTTGCAAAGTCGGCGCGCTTTCATTGACAAGAGTGTTTTGAGAGGTGTAAACTGAGGTCGGAAAATCGAATCGGTAAAGGAGCAGGACATGAGCAATTTCCGTAAGAGCGTATTTTACGACTATCTGTGCGTGAGCGTGGGCGCGCTGCTGGTGGCGGCGGGGGTATACTTCTTCAAGTTTCCCAACAACTTCACCTTCGGCGGCGTGTCGGGCTTCTGCGTGGTATTGTCGCGGCTGCTGCCGGCGACGCCGGGTAAGCTCAACCTGATCCTCAACGGGTTGTTTCTGCTGCTGGGACTCATTACCATGGGACGGCGGTTTGCGCTGAAAACGGCATGGGCGACGGTGATTGTAGCGGTGGTAACGGAGCGTCTGGAGGTCTGGTGTCCGCTGGAGGGGCCGCTGACGAATGAGCCGCTGCTGGAGCTGATATTTGCGATTCTGCTGCCGGCGGTGGGCGCGGCGCTCCTTTTCTCAAGGGACGCATCGGGCGGCGGCACGGACATACTGGCGGCGATCATGAAAGACCGCCGGGGCATCGAGATGGGCAAGGGTCTGTTCATCAGCGACGTGCTGATCACGGCGTCGTCGGCGTTGGTATTTGACATACAGACGGTGCTGTTTTCGGCGCTGGGACTGCTGGCGAAGTCGATTGTAGTGGATGAGTTCATACAGAACATGAATCTGTGTAAGTGCATGATTATTGTCTGTGATGATGCGGAGCCCATATGCGGGTATATAATTGGAACGCTGAAGAGGAGTGCGACGATCTGCCCGGGACGAGGGGCATATGCAGGCGGGGAGAAGCAGGTGATATTCACAGCGCTGCGGCCTGCGCAGGCGCATAGGCTGAGGGTGTATATACATAATGAGCAGCCGAAGGCGTTTATGATGGTAGCATCGAGCAGCGAGATCATGGGTAAGGGATTCCTGCCGCTGTAGCATAAATGCAATGACAGCCAAACAAATGCAGTAATTGTTAAGCGCGGCACGCGGAAACGGGTGCAGGGGCGTGCCGCCCCTGCCGAGGGGGACAAAGGGGGGCGAGTAGCCCACCGTCCTTCCTACATCGGCGAACCACCAGAATGACAGATGAAGCGCGGCAGAGGATGGCAGAAATAAAAATATAAAATCGAAAGCTGTACTTTTGATCGTACCTTCTGCTTTCTTGCGTCGAGACGCAAGAGAATCGAGCGTCGAGCCACGATTTCGAACGTCTCTTTCAACCTTACCTAACAGCAGGAATCCGCTTCCGGCATACCGACTTTTCTTTTTCATGCCGTGCCCGGCGGGAATACACCTTATATAAAGTAATATAATGCAAAAAGAATCCGTATCCTGCAGCGTTTTACCGTTGCAGAATACGGATTCTGTCTTTTAAGTTAGTATAACAGAAAACGGGTTCAATCGTGGCTCGTCACTAGGGAACTCTCCGAGTTCCCGCGTGACATCGACGTTTGTACAACAGGAAATACGATCAAACGGCGAGGTTTTGTTTCTTTCCTTTTTTTATTTTTGCCGGCCTCTATCCGCTTCATCTTCCATTCTGTTACTGCGCCATATGGGATGGACGGTGGGCTACTCGCCCCCCTTTGTCCCCCTCGGCAGGGGCGGCACGCCCCTGCACCCGTTTCCGCGTGCCGCGCTTAACAATTACTGCATTTGTTTGGCTGTCATTGCATTTATGCTACAGGTATCTCTCTATCGTGATGATGATCCGGCCTTTCTTTGAGTTTCCGCCGACTTCCGTCAGCTTCATCCGTCCCAGTCCCCGGATACTCACAATATCTCCCTCGTGCACTTCCCGGTCGCCTTTCTCACAGAGCCTTGCATTGACCTCGCATTTCCCCGCGGCAATCGCCTCCGCCGTTTTCCCCCTCGACAGGGAAAAACCCGCCGACGCGACACCGTCCAGCCGCAGCGATGCTACCGTGTCCCGGATGACCTTTACCTTCTTCTCCGGTACCACAACCTCACTCAGCGCAATCTGCCTCGCATCCAGGCTCACCCGCCCGGCGCCGGTCACATTCTCCAGCAAAAACGCCGCCATGCTCTTCACACAGATCACATCACAGCCGTCCTCGCTCACGTACAAATCTCCCAGCGTCTCCCGCCGGATCCCCAGACCCAGCAGCGACCCCAGATAGTCCCGGTGAGAGAGGGCGGTCCGCCCCGCAACCATCTTATCCCGCCGGGTCAGCCGTATGGCGCAGATGGGGAAGTCCTCGTCGGCACCGTCGGCGCTCTCCATCGCAGCGGTGAGGTAGGATTCGTCCAGATACTCCGGCAGAAACGCCGCAATCTTGCGCTCTGCCTCCGCCGTGCCGCCAAAGAGGTGAAATCCCTCGCCCAGCGGCAGCCCACGCGCCAGAATCTGCTCACCCGGCGTCAGAAAGGCCGAAAATGTCGGCAGGCTGCGCTCCCGGCACTGCTCCGCGCAGTCCAGCAAGTGGCGCAGCGTGGTCTGTTCGTCAATGTCGGAGGTAAGGGCGCTGACGGAAGCCAGCGCCCGGGTGTCTTTCTTCATGCCGATCAATAAAGGGGATCCGCGCCGATCACCTTGAGGATCTCGCGGGTGATGATCATGCTGCCCACCCAGTTGGGATGCACGCGGTCCCAGGAGATGTAGGCGGGATAGCGGTACTGCAGATGCTCGTCGAAGGCGGGCTGCAGGTCAATCCAGGTGGCGCCGTACTTCTCGGCGACTTCCCTGGCGATGCCGGCGTATTCGACCATGCGCATCTTCATGGGATCGGCGTTGTTTGCCTCCATGTAGAAGGGGCTCATGATGAACATACCCTTAACCTTGCCGATGGTACGCTCGCAGACGGCCTCGAGGTTTGCGCGGTAGCACTCGGGGGTGATTTTGGAGTGATCAAGCGTGGGCTCGTCGAACTGACGCCAGACGTCGTTTGCGCCGATCATGACAAAGACCCAGTCGGGATGGCAGGCTTCCACGTTCTGCTCCCAGTCGGCAAGCATCGCGCCGCTGGTGGCGCCGCTGCAGCCGACGTTGGTGATATGGAAGCGCTGGTCGGGGTAGAGGACGCTGAGGATGGAGTCGATGTTGCGCACGTAGCCGTTGCCCACGCCGTCCCAGAGACCTTCGCCGTAGGGGCGCTTTCTGCCGCTGTCAGTGGTGGAGTCGCCTGCAAAGACGATTCTTTCTCCGTTCTTGAATAACATATCAAAGTCCCTTTCGTAATCATCGGATAGTCCGGGAAAAACCGGCAGTTTCAGTATACACGCATGGGCGGCCGGGGTCAAGAGGGAATGGAGAAGAAGGGGGAGAAGATGGTAAGGGCAGATACAGCGGAGCATTGGAACGCTTTGCGTTCCAATGGAATGGGTCAAGGGTCCTGTGGACCCTTGCGAGGGGGTCAAAGGGGGACGAGCAGTCCCCCGTCCTTCCCGTATGGCGCAGTGACAGAATGACAGATAAAGCGCGGCAGAGGACGGCAAAAAAATATAAAAATAGAAGGATCAAAACCCCGCCGCTTGATCGTACTTTCTGTTATACCAACGTCGAATGACAAGCAGCGCGAGTCATGAGCCACGTTTCCGAACGTCTCCGGCGTACTGGTTTTTCCTTTTTGTGCCGTATTCGGCGTAAATCAACCAAACTAGGCCAAAAACCGTATATAGAAGCAAAAAGAATCCGTGTTCTGCAGAGTTTTACCGTTGCAGAATGCGGATTCTGGCTTTTAAGTCGGTATAACAGGAGACGGGATCTATAGTGGCTCGTCACTCGTTATGGGAACTCAAAGAGTTCCCATACTTGTGACTCGACGTTGGTACAGCAGATAAAGAGATGAAACAGCAGAGTTTTCGGTTTTTTCATTTTTTATATTTGCCGTCCGCTGTTACGCTTCATCTTTCATTCTGTCACTGCGCCGTACGGGATCGTCCAGGGGCTGCTCGCCCCTTCAACCCTCGGCAGGGTCCACAGGACCCTGCACCCGGAGGAACGCAAAGCGTTCCTCATTCGCCTGCGGCGCTTAGCTTCTACTGCATTTCATGATCCGGTGTTGCATTTCCTCTTCCACGCAAAGGAGCTGCGGCGTCAGCCACAGCTCCTGTCGGTTATGCATCTCATTATATTTCCCGGTTGAGCGCCTCGACGGCTTCGCCGTCGGGCTCACGCTCACCGTAGCGCGCCTGCTCGTAGCAGTCCCGCAGGGTATCCAGGCTCTGCGGGCTTACTTTTACGTGCGGAATAACGGCTTTCAGCGTCTGGGAAGGGGTGTAGGCCGCGTTTTCCTTGTATCCGCCGGCACGGGCTTTGAGCAGCGTGCGGCGGTAGAGGGCGCGGGCCTTCTCGGCGTTGGTTTTCAGGTCTGCCCACGACGGTTCCCGTTTCAGCCGGTCCGAAAGCCAGTCGCCCATGCGGCGCAGGTATTCTTTCGGCAGATCACGGATGTCTACCAGCGATTCGCGGGTGTCCTCGTACTCCTCAAGATCGGTTCCTTCGCGGGTGGCAAACCAGTCCACGGTCTTGAGGTAGGCGATGAGCTTTCGGATGCCCTTCCAGGCAGCCCAAGCAAGGAAGCACACGATCGCAATCAGCGTGATGACAGCAACAACGATGATGAAGATCTCTTCAATCTTGACCCACAACGGGTTGCGTTCATGCGGAACCGCCAGTCCCGACATATCCGGCTGCTCCATTCCGCCGCCGCCTTCATCAAGCGGGCCCTCCGGTTCGGAAGCCTCCCGGGAGGTGAGCCAGGCAAAGAACATACGCAGCAGGGAGTAGAGTCCGTTGTAGATCGGACCCAGCAGCGACAGCAGGATGACCACCGCCAGAACCACCAGCAGCAGAAGCTTGTTCTGCAGGTTCATGTTCTTGGAAACCGCCATGGCGCCGGCAGAAGTGGAGTTGCGCTGCACGTCGGTGAGGGAACGCACGTTGAGGGAGTTCATCGTCAGCAGGCCGACGATGACAATGATCGGACCCAGCAGGGTCGCAATGGGACGGAAGGGCTCCAGCATCGGAATGATGCCCACGGCCAGGGTGAAGATCAGCGTAAAGACCACGAAGATGGTGTAGAGGAAGGAGGGAGAAGCCTCGTCCCACTCTTTTTCCGTCAGCGCGCGGCCGCGCAGATCGATGGCAATGAAACAGATGCCCATGAAGATGGAAAGGGGAATGTTGGAGTCCAGTGCAAAGTGCAGTCCCAGAGCGGAGCCGATGCAGATGAGGGCGCCGAGAATGGTCTGCAGAAGCCGGAGTCCCGGCAGCAGATAGGCAAGCAGAACGCCCAGCGCACCGAACACCAGGCACATCGCAACCCAGATGTAGCAGCTGGGGGCGGTGGTTGCAATCGCCGTGATCGTACACAGGATCAGCGACAGCATCACGACCTCAATCCAGATCTTGACGATGTCGAAGCCTACCTGTTTGAAGAAATTTGTTTTTTTATCCATGCAAGTGTACCTTTCCCGAAGGTGTGGGGGACGCTCAGCTCACAGCGCCGCGGTCAAGTTCCTCCGGCGGCGTAGGCTCGACCATCAGAAACTCCACGGCGTTGCCCAGGCCGCGCAGACGCTCGACCTGCTCGTCGATTTCCTCGCAGGTGTAGGCGGAGATGATGAGGATATCGCAGCCGGTCAGCCCTTCGTCAGCTTCCATTTCCAGCAGCTTCTGGAAGGTCTGACGGCGGTTGTGGGTGAGCTTGGCCAGAGCCAGCAGCAGCGAGTTGAGCTGCTCGGCGGAGGTATAGGGGGTGAGGCGCACCTGCGTCTCGGGATCGTCAATGTACTTGCCGTTGGTGGAAAAACCGGTTTCCACGCCGTTTTCCAGCGCGTACTGGGCAATCGACGCGGCGTAGGAGATCTCGCGCTCCACGCATTCGGGATCGCGGGTCACGGTCCACTGACCGTCCTCGGTCTCCACGTTGAGCATGATCATCAGGCGCACGTCGGCGGAGTAGTCGTAGTTATGGACCTGCAGACGTCCGACGCGGGCGGTGGCTTTCCAGTTGATGTGGTTCTGGGGATCGCCGCTGGCGTAATCGCGCACGCCCTTGATGAGGAATGGATCCTCCACGATCCAGCGCCGCACGACCACGTCGCCGGTGAAGCTGTTGCGGATGGAGAAGATGTCCTCGATGGGGACGATGTTGGGGTAAACCAGCAGCGTTGTATCGGTGGGAATATCGCGGCTCTTACGGTCGGAGATACCCAGCACGTCGCCGGTGGTCAGGGACACGGTGGGGATGTGATAGTAACCCCGGTGAGAGCAGTAGACCGGATGGCGGCGGGTGATGGTGGAGTAGGGGGGCAGGGCGAACATGCTGCGGTGAAACTGGCGCAGCTTATCCTTACTTTTGGAGCGGCCGATGATCAGATCGGAGCTGATCGACGCCTCGACCCGCACCCACGGAATGGGCAGCAGGCGGGTGTTCTCGATATGCTCCACCAGCGTGACCGTCTCGCCGACGTTTGCTTCATTGGGGGTGAAGTGACGGCGGTAGCGAATGCTCTTGAAGTTGCGCTTGGAGAAATACACGCCCTGCAGGAGAATGACGATGAACAGTGCAATGAACAGGCTTTGTACCCACATAGGCCTGCTCCTTATTTGCCCTCGGTGGGGACGTCGGTGGTGGACAGAATGTTTTCAAGTACCACGCGGTACTGATCTTTCTTGATGCGGGCGCTGCTCTTGAGGATGACGCGGTGGCCAAAGACCGGCATCACAACCGCCTTGACGTCGTCGGGGCTGACGAAATCGCGGCCGGAGAGGATGGCCTTGACCTGCGCGGCGCGCAGCAGAGCCTGGGTACCACGGGGGCTGACACCGAGGATGACGTCGTTGTGCTTACGGGTAGCCTCGGCGATGCGCACGATGTAGGTCAGCACGTCGTCGGAGACGTGAACCTTGGAGGCGTAGCTGGCGCGGGCATCGATGATGTCCTGGGCGGTAGCCACGGCCTGGATGTCGTTGAGGGGATTGGACTGGCGGAAGCGGCGCAGGATCTCCACGCCCTCGGAGGTCTCGGGGTAACCCATGTCGACCTTGATGAGGAAGCGGTCGAGCTGGGCTTCCGGCAGGGGGAAGGTACCCTGGGTCTCGACGGGGTTCTGGGTAGCGATGACCATGAAAGGCGCGGCGAGCTTGTGAGTCTCGCCGTCGATGGTGACCTGACGCTCTTCCATACACTCCAGCAGAGCAGACTGGGTACGGGGCGTGGCGCGGTTGATTTCGTCGGCCAGGAGGAGATTGGTAAAGACGGCGCCGGGACGGAACTCAAACTCGCCCTTCTTCTGGTTGTAGAAGTTGACGCCGGTGAGGTCGGTAGGCAGCAGGTCGGGGGTGAACTGGATGCGCTTGAACTCACAGTCAATACTCTTGGAAGCGGCCTTGGCAAGCATGGTCTTACCGGTGCCGGGCACGTCCTCCAGCAGAATATGGCCTTCGGCGATCAGCGCGATGAGAAACTGGTCGATAACATCTTCTTTACCGACGATGACGCGGGAGATATTGGTGCGGATCTTGTCACAAAGAGAGCGAATTTCCTTAATTTCCACTGTTGTACATCCCTTCGACTTTTTTAAAGCTGGTTGAAAACACTTTACGGACAGTATAACACCATCTTTTTTTCTGCGCAAGAGAAAAATTGTGAACAGAGGCTGAACACGCAAAAAAAATATGCGCAGACCCGGGGCGGCGGGCCTGCGCAGGGAAAATGTATGGAAAAAAGTGGGTTTACTCCACGGGAATGCCGTAGGAGGCGAGCATATGGCAGCCCAGTGCGTAGAGCAGCGCCTGTGCCTGCCGCAGCAGGGGCAGGGTGACGTCGGTGAGCTTTGCGCTGCCGTCGGTGAAGAGCTGGCGGCGGTAGTTGGGCCAGGAATTGAGGGGATTGAAGAGATGATCGCATTCAAAGGTGAAGCAGCCCCTGAAGCCGGCGTCAATGAGGCCGCGCAGGATCGCGTCGAAGTCGGTGGTGCCGGTGAGGGGAATGATGTGGTCGTCGGTGATGCCGTGGTTATCGTGGACGTGGACGGCGCAGAGGTCGTCGCCCATGGCAAGGATGTCGTGGTACTGGTCGATGCCCTGGATGTTGGCGTGTCCGGTATCCCAGCAGCAGTGGACATTGGGATGGTTGAGGGTCTGCACGAAGTCCTTCATATCCTCGCCGGTGATGGGGAAATACTGGGTACCCATGTTTTTGGTGCAGGTGTTTTCGATGAGGAGATTGACGCCGGTGCGCTCAAGCACGGGAAAGAGTCTGCGGATGAAGGCGAAATTCTCCTCATAATAGGCTGCGCGGCCGTCGGGATAGGTGACGTCGGGGCGAAAGCCCGTATGAAAGACCGTGCAGGGGATGCCGAGGTAGGCGCAGGTCTCGACGGTGTGTTCCATGATCTTCACGCCGAAGTCCATGTCAAAGCCGGGGCTCATGGTGTTGATGCTGGGGGCGTGGGACTGCACGAAGTCAAAGCCCAGCGCTTCACCGGCGCGGGAAACCTCTTTGATGCCGTCCATCCAGTCGTCACGCAGGAAGAGTCCGCCGGGCAGGGCGTCGCGGTAGAGGTTTAAGTCGATATGCTTGAAGCCGGAGCCTTCGAAAGCACGCACGGCTTCGGCGTGGGAGCTGCACAGACGCTGCAGGTCACCGGTCGTAGTGGCAAGACGCATGAGGGAAAACCTCCTTTTTGATGATACGGTATGGCTTTGAGGTCATTATACCGCCGAAGGCGGGGGAATGCAAGGGGGAGAGAAAGAATAAAGCTTTCTGTAACCAGCAAGCCTCGGCGGCTCCCCGCAGCTCCCTCTGTATGTAACTAATAAGCCTCGGCGGCTGTCCCATAGCACCGTGTTTTCTGTTTCTGAGAGAGAGTTCGCCTGCGGCGCAGGGAGGAAAGAGCATCTTTCCGATACGCCCTGTGCATTGCGCATGCACCCCTGCGATATTGGAACTCTTCGAGTTCCAATCTTTCATCTCTGCGTCGAGAGAGAAGTACCCGGAACGCAAAGCGTTCCGGAAAGAGCGCCGCCGGGGCCTACAACACGGCGTGATCGCGCGACAGCGCGTCATGCCCCGGTCCCCGGCCCAGATTTCGGCGGAGTATCGCCTATGAAGTGCTTGTAACCACGTAAATTCCCCTCACAGCACTTGGGCTGTGAGGGCTCACTAGCACTTGGGCTGTGAGGGCTCACTAGCACCCAGGCAGCCTTGGTGCTGTGCTCGGCATGAACTTGGTTAAGTGAAGTTCATAGGCGATGGTCGTCTCTGGAATGGGTTTCGAAAGGGAAAACCGGTGTTTTCCCTTCGGGTGCTTCTTTGGTTACTTTCTTGCACAAGCAAGAAAGTGACCGCGGGGTGCATGCGCAATGCACAGGGCCCCACGGGTAGAACCCGTGATCCTCCCTTCGACGAAGGCGAACAAACTTACAGAAACACACAGAGACTGCCCCGCGGGATACGCATATCTTCCCACAAAAAAACCCCGAAAGGCTTCAGGTACCCTGAAACCTTTCGGGAAATTTAAAACCTATATTGCTTCTTCTTTATCTCTGCAATGAGGACATACCCCACGTAACAATAACTCGTGACTCTCCAGAATGTACTCCGCCGGCGCCGCTTCGTCCAAATCCCTGCGGTATGTCATCGGTACGTCAAATATCCGGTCGCATACCCGGCAGTGAAAATGATAGTGCGGCTCGGAACGTAAATCAAACCTGTCCGCACTGCCCGATACCGGGATCGTCAGAATCACACCCTCCCGGGCAAGTGTCCGCAGGTTCCGGTAGACCGTCGCCCGGCTCACCTTCGGCGAGCGCGCCCGTACGTCTGCAAAAATCTCGTCCGCCGTGGGATGGTCGCAGCGCTCCCGCACCGCCTCCAGCACCGGCTCGCGCCTGCTCTGATTGCGCGCTTCCTGCATCGTTCTTCCCTCCTTTACAATAGAATACCATTAAGGTGTACATTGAGTATAACACACGTCTGGGATGCTGTCAAGAAAAATATACTTATAAAGTATTTAATGATCGTACCCCCTTGCATTTTTTGCAATAGTAGTGTATACTATAGTCAACCCGAAGCCGAAGCAGCAGCTGAGGTTAAGGGGGACTCAAAGCGACACGTTCGCCTGACGTGCGCCGGAGGATTCCGGCCGGGAAGGCGGGGAAATGAATCAAAACACCGTCGTATTGCGTCCTTCTTCGGGAAGGGCGTATTTTTTTCGCCCGCCCCGGCATCCTATCATTTATATTCTACGGAAAGAGGTTTCCCCCATGAAAAAGTTCACCGCACTGACCCTCGCTGTTCTGATGATGCTGACCATGCTTGCCGCCTGCGGCGGCAATGCCGGTACCGCCACTACCGCGGCCACGACTACCACTGCCGCGACCACTACCACCGCCGCAACGACCACCACTGCGGCCACTACGACTGCCGCTGCAACTGCTACCACCGCCGCGCCTGTTGAGGATGATGTGACCATCAACCTCGCCGGTATGTCCGGTCCCACCACCATGGGCCTTGTGAAGCTGCTTTCCGATGCTTCCGAGGAAGAAATCAACTTCACCCTCGCCGGTTCCGCCGACGAGATCACCCCCAAGCTCATTCAGGGCGAGTTTGATCTGGCGGCTGTCCCCTCCAACCTCGCCAGCGTGCTCTATAACAACACCGAGGGTGCCATTCAGGTGCTTGCCGCCAATACCATGGGCGTTGTCTACATCCTTGAGGTGGGCGATACCGTCCAGTCTTTTGAGGATCTGAAGGGCAAGACCATCTATGCCACCGGCAAGGGCTCCGTTCCTGAGTATGCCCTGCGTTACCTGCTGACCCAGAACGGCATCGATCCCGATAAGGACGTGACCTTTGAGTGGAAGAGCCAGCCTGCCGAGGTCGTGGCCATGTTCCAGGAAGGTACCGCCACTGTCGCCATGCTGCCCCAGCCCTTCGTGACCGTGGCCTCCACCCAGGTCGAGGGTCTGCGCGTCGCCATCAACCTCAATGAGGCCTGGGAGGCGCTGGACAACGGCTCCGCTCTGATCACCGGTGTGCTGGTTGGCCGCCGCGAGTTCGTCGAGGCTCATCCCGAGGTCGTGGCCGAGTTCCTGGCCAGGTACGAAGAATCCATCGCGTTCGCCAATGAAAACGTCGAAGAGGCTGCTACTCTGGTAGAGGAGTACGGCATCGTCAAGGCTGCCGTTGCCAAGAAGGCCCTGCCTCACTGCAACCTGCGCTACATCGACGGCTCTGACCTGCAGACCGCTCTGACGGGATTCCTGAACGTGCTCTTTGAGCAGAATCCCAAGGCTGTCGGCGGCAAGCTGCCGGATGCCGGTTTCTTCTATGGCGTATAAGAGTGTATTGAAAAAGATTTTGGCCGTGGCGCTTGCGCTGCTCGTGTGGCAGCTGGGCGCCATGGCCCTGGATAGCTCCCTGCTGCTGGTCTCGCCGGTCGAGACCGCACGGGAGCTATTTGTGCAGGTACGGGATCCGGCCTTCTGGGGCACGGTGGGCTTTTCGCTGCAGCGTATCCTGCTGGGCTTCGGCGCGGCATTCCTGACGGCGTCGGTGATGGCGGGATTGTCCTTCCGCTTTCCGGTTGTGGAAACGCTGCTGTGGCCCTACATCACGGTGGCGAAGTCCACCCCGGTGGCGTCGATCATCATTCTCTGCCTGATCTGGCTGTCCTCCCGTTCGCTGTCGGTCTTTATATCCTTTCTGATGGCGCTGCCGGTGCTCTATGCAAACATCCTGCAGGGACTGAAAGTTTATGATCCGGGACTTCTGGAAGTGACGCAGGTCTACCGGGTCAGCCCTGTGAGACGCTTCGTGTTCGTGACCCTGCCGCAGCTAAAACCCTATCTGCTCACCGCCTGCCATACCGCCCTCGGCCTTTCCTGGAAGTCCGGCATCGCTGCCGAGGTCATCGGCATCCCCGACGGCTCCATCGGTGAGCGGCTCTATCAGGCCAAGGTCTATCTGGCGACAAGAGAGCTGTTTGCGTGGACCGTGGTGATCATCATCCTCAGTGTGCTGGTGGAAAAGCTCTTCATCGGCCTGCTGAAGCTCGTCTACGGGAGGCTTGAGAGACTGTGAATGATCTGATTCTGAACCATGTCCGCTTTTCCTA
This sequence comes from Oscillospiraceae bacterium, assembly GCA_015067675.1. GTDB lineage: Bacteria > Bacillota > Clostridia > Oscillospirales > QAMX01 > SIG502. The sequence goes on along the minus strand of SVMB01000026.1, from coordinate 17,465 downwards.
CGGCGATCAGGTGATTTTTGACGATTTCAGCCATACCTTTCCCGCAGGTTCGGTCTGCTGCGTGATGGGCGGCTCCGGACGGGGTAAAACCACGCTTTTCCGGCTCCTTCTGGGCTTTTTGCAGCCGGACAGCGGCACAATTGAGGGATTGCCCGGGAAATGTGCGGCGGTCTTTCAGGAGGATCGGCTGCTGGAGGCGTTTACGCCGGTGACGAACCTGCGCTTTGCCTGTCCCTACGTTTCCAAAGCCGACGCAGCGGCTGCACTGGATGCCCTTGGGCTGGGCGACAGCCTGTCAAAGCCCGTGAGCGCCCTTTCCGGCGGCATGAAGCGCAGAGTCGCGCTGGCGCGGTGCCTGCTCTCCGACGGCGAGCTGCTCATCCTCGATGAGCCCTTCAAGGGGCTGGACGAACATACCCGGACGCGGGTCGTTGACTGGGTGAAGCGTGAGCGCCGGGGCCGGATGATGCTGGTCGCGACCCACGACGAGAATGATATTGCGGCGCTGGATGCGCAGGTGCTGCGGCTGTGAGCGCAAAACACGCGGTCACCGGGGGTGGCTGATTGCCCTGGCGGTGATTGGTCGGGAAGGTACAAACCGGAGATACCGCAAAAAGCCGGAAGAAGGATATTGCTGAGGGTCAGCGGGGCGTCATAAATGCCGCCCCCTACAATGGTGCAGATATCCATACGGGTGCGCCGGAAAGAAAGTGACGCGCAGCCGCCGCAAAACACGCGGTCACCGGGTTAGCTGACTGCCCTGGTGGTGATTGGTCGGGAAGGTACAAACCGGAGATACCGCAAAAAGCCGGAAGAAGGATATTGCTGGGGGTCAGCGGGGCGTCATAAATGCCGCCCCCTACAATGGTGCAGATATCCGTACGGGTGCGCCGGAAAGAAAGTGACGCGCAGCTGCCGCAAAACACGCGGTCACCGGGTTAGCTGACTGCCCTGGCGGTGATTGGTCGGGAAGGTACAAACCGGGGATACCGCAAAAGCCGGAAGAAGGATATTGCTGAGGGTCAGCGGGGCGTCATAAATGCCGCCCCCTACAATGGTGCAGATATTCATACGGGTGCGCCGGAAAGAAAGTGACGCGCAGCCGCCGCAAAACACGCGGTCACCGGGTTAGCTGACTGCCTTTTGCCTTGACATCCCCGGCTGTGATTGGTATACTATTGTCAAATACCATACTTTTTCAGAAAGGACGTTTTCAACATGAAAGCTTTCATGGACAAGGATTTCCTCCTTTCCACCCCGACTGCCCAGGCGCTCTTCCACGACTACGCCGCCAAGCAGCCCATCATCGACTACCACTGCCACCTGCGCCCCGAGCAGATCGCCGAGGATATGCGTTATGACAGCATCACTCAGGTGTGGCTGGGCGGCGACCACTATAAGTGGCGCGCCATGCGCGGCTGCGGCATCGAAGAAAAGTACATTACCGGAGACTCCACTCCCTGGGAGAAGTTCCAGGCCTGGGCCTACACCATGAGCCGCAGCATCGGCAACCCTCTGTACCACTGGACCCATCTGGAGCTGCAGCGCTTCTTCGACATCTATGAGCCTCTGTGCCCCGCCAGCGCCGAGCGCATCTACAAGAAGTGCAACGAAGTGCTCGCCGATCCTTCCTTCTCCGCCCGCGGTCTGATTACCCGGTCCAACGTTGAGTCCCTGTGCACCACCGACGATCCCGCCGACGATCTGGCTTCCCACATCGCCATCGCCAAGGTTGAAGGCTTCAACACGAAGGTTCTGCCCACCTGGCGTCCCGACAAGGCCATCAACATCTACCGTCCCGAGTTCGTGGGCTACATCGGCAAGCTCTCCGAAGCTGCCGGTATGCCGATCAAGTGTCTGGACGACGTGAAGGCCGCGCTGCTCAAGCGTATGGAGTTCTTCGCCGCTCAGGGCTGCGTGATCTCCGACCACGCTCTGGACACCGTTCCCGCCGCTCTGCCCGATGACGCTGCCGCCGACGCCGCCTTCAAGGCCGTCATGGCCGGCGCCACTCCCACCGCGGAGCAGAATGCCGTTTACCGTGCCACGCTGCTGGTGTTCCTGGGCAAGGAATACGCCAAGCGCGGCTGGGCGATGCAGATTCACATTGCCGCCATGCGCGACATCAACTCCAGAATGTTCGGCAAGCTCGGTCCCGACACCGGCTACGACGCCATCGAGGACGCGCCGATCGGTCATGCGCTGGCTGACCTCCTCAACGAGATGGAGAAGGAAGACCTGCTGCCCAAGACCATCCTCTATAGCCTCAACCCGGTGCATAACGAGCTGCTCATTTCCATCGCCACGGCCTTCAATAAGGCTCCCAATGTTGGCAAGGTGCAGTTTGGTTCTGCATGGTGGTTCAACGATCAGCTGGACGGCATGCGCCGTCAGATGATTTCGCTGGGTTCGATTGGTCTGCTGCCGAATTTTGTTGGTATGCTCACCGATAGCCGCAGCTTCCTGAGCTATCCCAGACACGAGTATTTCCGCCGCATTCTGTGCGAGCTGCTGGGCGGCTGGGCCGAGAACGGCGAGATTCCCGCGGATATGGATCTGCTGGGCGGCATTGCGTCCGACATCAGCTATAATAACGCGAAGAAGTACTTCTTCGGCAATAAGTAAGATTCTTTCAAAGGAGCTGTGGCTGACGCCGCAGCTCCTTTTGCGTGGAAGAAAAAATGCAATACAGAATCATGAAATGCAGTGATTGCTAAGCGTGGCACACGAAAACGGGTGCAGGGTGCTTTGCACCCTGCCGGGGGTTGAAGGGGCGAGCAGCCCCTGGACGATCCCGTATGGCGCAGTAACAGAATGACAGATGAAGCGTAACAGAGGACGGCAAAAAGAAAAAATATAAATCGGAAAGCTATACTTTTGATGGCATTTTCTGCCGTACAAACGTCGAGACGCCAGTGAACGCGGCGCGTTCACGAGCGTCGAGCAACGATTCCGACCGTCTCCTGTTATACCAGCGTAAAAGAAAGAACCCGTATTCTGTGAAATGTGAGCCTTGCAGAGGCCTGCGCACGGAATACGGGTCCTTTTTTGCCCTTTTGGGGTGATCTTGCGTTCTTTGGGATATTTTTGCGCCGAAGGCGGGATAAGTATGAAAGCCAAGTACGCCGGAGACGGGCGAAAACGTGGCTCACGACTCACTTCGCTTGTCGTTCGACGTGGGTATGACAGAAGATACGATCAAAAGGATAGCTTTCCGATTTATATTTTTTCTTTTTGCCGTCCTCTGTTACGCTTCATCTGTCATTCTGTTACTGCGCCATACGGGAACGTCCAGGGGCTGCTCGCCCCTTCAACCCCCGGCAGGGTGCAAAGCACCCTGCACCCCGAGGAACGCAAAGCGTTCCTCACTCGGCTGCGCCGCTGTATCCATTACAGGTATCATCCCTGGGTATTGTCTTTTGCTTTCTACGCAAAAGGAGCTGCAGCGTCAGCTACAGCTCCTTTGTTTACATATTCAGCAGTCCGTCCAGCGTCAGGGCAAACAGCCTGTCGCGTCCGGATGTGTTATTATACCAGTCGCGGTCATCGTAATTCTCGGGATCGGCCAGATTATCGCCGGAATACAGCAGCTGTCCGAATTTCTTTCCCCGGAACGTCGCCACCGCAGCCAGTGCTGCACATTCCATCTCCACTACGCCGCAGCCTTCGCTCTTACGGTACTCCACAAGCTCCGGCGTCTCGCGGTAAAAACCGTCCGTACTCCACGCCATCGTGCGCACGTAGGGAATGCCGCGCTTTTCAATGGTTCGCGCCAGCACTTCCACACACTCCGCCGTCGGATAAGCATACCGCGACGGGGCAAGATAGTGATAGCTCGCGCCCTCGTCGCGCAGCGCACGGTCGGGCAGAATCACGTGCCCCTCGGGAAGATCCGTGAGCACGCCGCAGCTTCCGCAGACAAAGAGTGTCTCCACTCCCTGCCCAAACAGCCAGTCGGCCTGCATCGCAATGGAGCCTGCGCCGACAGAGGCCAGCATCATGCAGATCGTTTCACCCTCCACCGTGACCTCAAACACCGGGAAGTGACGCATCTCGGAAATGTACGCGCCGATGACCTTCCCTTCATGGGTGTGGGCAAAGTCGGAGAGGACTTCCTCAAAGAAGGTCATCAGACACTTCTTCGGAAAGGGCTCCGCGTCCGGCGCGGGGTTGATGAAGGCTTTTTCCTGGGAGCTGTGCTCAAGGATGGGAAAATCGTGTTTGCTGATCGCCATATCAGTCACCGATGAGGACTTCGTGACCGGTGCGGCCGGACTCGTAGATGGCGTCGAGGATCTGCATCAGGATCACGCCGTCGTGGGCGGGGCTGACGCACTGGGTGCCGTTGGCAACGCAGTCCACGAAGTGGGCGATTTCGCTCTCGAAGAGGCCGTCAAAGCTGAGCTTGGAGGATCCGGCGGGCTTGACGTTGACCATGTAACCGGCCATCTCGGTGAACAGCTCGATCTCGGGAGAGATCTTGACGCCGGCCTTGGTGCCCAGCAGCTCAACATTGCCCACATCCTGCTCGATGTTGGCGTCGAAGCTGCACTCAACCTGCAGAACAGCGCCGTTGTCGAAGCGGATCATCGCGGAGGCCATGTCCTCAACGCTGAACTCGAAGCCGGAGTCCTTGGAGGTGGACTTCCAGGGATTGCCGCCGGCGACCTTGAGCTCGGGACGGTTGCCCAGCTTGTGGAAGGTGACGCCGTAGACGCTCACGGGCTTGGGGCAGCCCATCAGGTAGCGGGACAGGTCGATGACGTGCACGCCCAGGTCGATCAGGGGGCCGCCGCCGGAGTAACGCACATCGCCGAACCAGCGGCCGGGGCAGCCGTGGCGGCGCAGATAGGTGGCCTTGGCGTAGTAGATATCGCCGATGGCGTCGGCTTCAATGAAGTCGCGCACGATCTTGCAGTCGTTGCCGTAGCGGCGCACGAAACCGATCATGAGGATCCGGTTGTTGCGCTTGGCAGCTTCTTCCATAGCAAGAGCCTCGGCGGTGTTCATGGCCATGGGCTTCTCGCAGATGACGTGCTTACCGGCGTCGAGGGCGGCGATGGTGGCGGGAGCATGGGCGGCGTTCCAGGTGCAGACGGAAACGGCGTCGATGTCGTCGCGCTTAAGCATTTCGTTATAGTCGGCATAGACGCTGTCGGCAGGAACACCGTGCTTTTCGGCATAGGCTTTCGCCTTTTCCACGTCGATATCGCAGACCGCGACAACCTTGACGTTGGGCAGAGCTTTGTAGCCGCCGATGTGAGCGCCGGCAATACCACCGGTACCGATGATGGCAACATTGACCTGTTTCATGTGTTTTTCTCCTTTATATCCTTAATTGGAAACTTTGGGAAACGTCATGGTGCGAGGGAAATCAGGCAAGCCACGCCGGAGGCTGGGAATTGTCGGACGTGGAGCTGGCTGCGGTGGTGTCGGCAGGCGTCGGCTCCTGGGGGGCTTCCGAGGAAGCGGAGGTCTGGGCAGGGTCAACCGGCGCGGTGACGGCGGGGGTAGTCTGTGCGGGATCGGTTACCTCGGGAGGATTGGGAGTAGCGGAGGTAGTGCCGCCGCCGATCCATTCGGGCGGCTGAGAGGGATCAGTGGTACCGGCGTCGGTGGAGGAAGAGGCAGCGGTAGTCTCGGCAGGGCCGACGCGGTAGGACTTATCCAGACGGGTGTAGGTGCTCTTGTTTTCCAGGGTACGGGAAACCTCTACGTCATCGATGTAGACCACGCGGTAGGTTTCGGTCTTGTAGCCGGAGTGACCGGAGGAGTTGACGGTGACGCGCTCGCCGGGAGCGAGGGTTTCATCCACGGTCTCCACGGTTTCATAGGGATCCTTGGAGAGGGTCTTGGTGACGATCTCAACCCGCTTGTTTTCTTCGGTCTGGGTGCCGTTGATGGTGACGATGCACTGTCCTTCCTCACGGACGCAGTCGATGCGGATGGGATACTCAGTATTGTTGACGAAGCAGAAGTCGATGGAGCCGTAGACGACGGTGGCATCCTCGCCCAGAGGCGTATAGGCTACGGTGAAGCGGTGATTGCGGCGCTGGGAGATCTCCAGATCGGCGCGGAGGGCTGCCATGTACAGCGTGGAGCTGACCTGGCAGATGCCGCCGCCCAGACCGTCCACGATTTCACCGGCGGTGTAGATCTTGGCATCCTTGAAGCCGCGCTCATAGGTACGGGGACCGACAACCTTATTATAGGAGAACTCCTCACCGGGCTGCAGGACGGTGCCGTTGACAAAGTCGCAGGCGAGCTGCACATTGATGGTGCGGTTCTTCTGATTCACGTCCAGAGAGGTGGAAACAGTGGCGAGGACATCCTCAAAGTCCACATGGGGCGGGACGGTGGTGGTGACCTCTGTGGTGGCGGTGGTTGTGGTAGTGGCTTTGGTAGTCGTGGTAGCCTTGGTGGTTGTTGTTGCACTGGTAGTTGTGGCGGAGGTGGTGGTGGCCTCGGTGGTTGTAGCTTCGGTTGTGGTCATGCCGGAGAGGTTGAAGCTGAAAACGCCGGGCAGCAGGTCAAGCGCGCTTGCCAGCGCCAGTGCACCCACCAGTACGACGGCGACGGTGATGACAACGGCGACGCCGGAGCGGGATTTCTTCTTCTTTTTCTTTCGGGAGGTTGCGGCGGCCATGTCGGGAGTCTCCTTTGGTGCAGATTTGGGGGAAGCGGGGGCAGCTGCGGTTTTGGGCTTATCCATCACAGCGGTGCCGGCGGCGATATGTACGGCGGCGGCTCCTGCGGCTGCGGGAATGCCGCGCAGCCAGCGCTGCAGCGCGTCGCGCATGGCGGCAGCGCCGGTGAAGCGTGCTGCCGGATCGGCGGCACAGGCTTTGGCGAGGATTTCATGCAGGGAGGCATCTCCCGTTGCGGGCGGCGGCAGGGTTTCACCCGCCATGCGCCGGGTTGTGGCGTCGGCGCGGTCCTGCGGCGTTACGGGAGCGGGAGCGGCGGGAGTGAAGGGCATACGGCCGCCGTTGAGGGTACGATAGAGCACCATGCCGAGGGCATAGGTGTCGGCGGAGGCGGTGAAAGCGGCGCCGGAATAGACTTCGGGCGCCATGTAGGCAGCGGCTGTGGTACCGGGAGCCTGGGTGACAGGTGCGGGAGGCAGTGCATCGAAGCCGCCGAGCTTGAAGCTGCCTTTTTTGGACATGAAAATGTGCTCGGGCCGGATGTCACCGTGGACAACGCCGCGCTTTTCAAGCGCATCAATGGCCGTGCACAGATCAATACCCATCATCACCAGCTCCTGCTGGCTTAAAGGATTGGAGGCGGCGTATACCGAGAGTTTGGTGCACTGCTCCATGCGGCAATGGACGGTGAAGCCTGATTCGTCGTCCACGATTTCGTACTCATCGGGTACCAGCAGCGTGGAGACGTTGCCCAGTGCGCACAGGCTCTGCATGCGCGCGTCGGCATCGGCGCGCAGCGCCGCACGCTGCGCGGCATCGGGGCAGTCCACGCGGGTCTGCTTGACGATGGCGTATAGTGTTTCGCCGAATTGTTCCCGGCGGACACGGTAAATGCAGCTGCGCCCGGACTCGCTGATCTGTGCGTCAAAGCTCCAGCCGCTGAAGATGATTTCCTTGTTTTCCATATATGCTCCGTTCCGGTGTGTTTCCTGTTGGCTGTGCGGATATGTGCCATGTGATCAGTATAGCATATTCTGATCGGCTGCACAAGAAACAAACCACGAAAATTTGACGAATCCAACCGGGTTTTCCCGGAAGATGTAAATGCTGCGAAAAAAAGCGCGCGTCGGCTTGCAGGACAGAGGCTTGCGTGTTATACTTTATATAGCATCCACAATTTGTCAGTGAAAAGGAGAACGGTTATGATTCGCGCAGGTTTTTGTGCCAACGAAATTACTCCCGCGCTGGGTTCCATCATTCCCGGCGATTTTGGCGCCCGCTATAATGTACGGGTGCAGGAGAAACTCTATGTACGCGCTGCTGTCTTTGAATTAGACGACGCGGACACCCAAAAAGTTGCAGCGATTGTGTCGATTGATGCCTGCGGCGTTTACTACAGCCTGACCAGGCGCGTCCGCGAGCGTGTTGCGCAGTATGTGCCCATCGATCCCGACGCGATCATGATCTGCGCCACCCACTGCCACGGCGGCGGCCCGACCCTGAACTGGGGCGAAGAAGTCGTGTGCAATGAGACCTATCTGACCTTCCTGGCCGAGCGGGCTGCCGACGCGGTGATCTGCGCCTACAACGACCGGAAGGAAGCCTGCCTCAACTGGGGTGAGGAAGTCCTGGAAGGTTTCTCCTTTATCCGCATCTGGCGCATGAAGGACGGCTCCCTCAAGACCAATCCCGGCAAGGGCAATCCCAACATCGTCGAGCCCGCCAGCCCCATCGATCAGTCCGTGGGCGTTATCGCCGTGTGCGTTGACGGCAAGCCCGTGGGTGCGGTTGTGAACTTTGCCTGCCATCCGGCCATCGTCGCCACCGACGTCACCAGCTCCGACTATATCTACCATCTGGCCCGCGGTCTGCAGGAGCAGTACGGCCCCGACTTCGTCACCGTCTTCATCAACGGCGCCTGCGGCAACATCAACCATTTTAATCCCCGCGATCCCGAGACCTACAAGAAAGGCCGTCATATTCTGCTGGGCCGCGCCCTGGCTGAAAAGTGCGTTTCCGCCATCGAGAAGGCTTCTCCTATGGACGAGGCCATTGCCTGGCAGGAAGCAAAGCTCTGCGCCCGTCTGCGCAAGCCGACTCCTGAGCGTCTGGCCGAAGCTTACGCGCTCTTCCAGTCCTACGGCGATGAGCTGATTAACTCAAAGCCCGGTACCAAGAACTACATCGAGACCTTCTTTGCCCTGCAGGCAATGCATGCGGCCAAGGATAAGCGTACCCGCGTGGTGCTGCCCATGCAGGTGCTGCGCATCGGCGATGTGCAGATCTTCGGCAGCCCCTGCCAGATCTTCGTGGAGTTCGGTATGCGCATCAAGGCCGGCGCCCGGACCGCCCATGCCATGGTATCCGCATTTGCCAACGATTACGGCGGCTATGTGCCGATGCCCGAGATGATGATTCCCGGCGTCTATGAAGCGCGCCTGGCGACCAGTTCCCAGCTTGCCCCCGAGGCGGGCGATGAGCTCGTGGCCTGCTTTGAGCGGATGGCGGAAAAAGTGAAATAAAGAGTTTTCGGTTATCCGGAAATGTGAGCGCAAAGGGGGCATCTTCATCGAAGATGCCCCCCTTTTTCAGGGACGGATTGCGGGAATCGGACGCAATGCCGCCGCCCCCCGGAACGTACCGCTCAGCGGTTTTCGTTGGAAATCACAGCTTTCCCTCATAAACTGCGCCCGATTACGGCAAAATAATGCTTGCAATGCGGGTGAAAGCGTGCTATAATACCTTATGATGATAGTTGAAGTATGAGAGGAGCAGGTCGAAAGACCTGTTCTTCTGTCTTCATTGGGGTATTTCGGATGCCGCTGCAGTGCATCCGGCGTGAAAGAAAGAGGTTTGCTGTGGCTGGAAAAAAACCTGTTAAAAACACATCCGGCAACGTGGCTCAGAAGGTCTGGGCGTTTGCACAGCCGGAGGTCGAGAATTTCGGCCTGGTTCTCTGGGATGTGATCTTTGAAAAAGTCGGTACGCTTTATGAGCTGACGCTCTTTATCGACCGCCCTGAGGGCGTGGTGAGCGTTGAGGACTGCGAAAAGGTCAGCCGCGCCGTGGATCCGCTGCTGGACCGGTATGATCCCATCGATGTGCCCTATACCTTCAGCGTGTCCAGCTCCGGTCAGCCCCGCGTGCTGCGTCTGCCTGCGCACTTTGCGGCGTTCATGGGCAGTCCCGTCGAGGTCAGGCTCTATCCCGGTCAGGAAGAGCAGCGTATCTGGCAGGGCGTACTGACCGCCTATGAGGACGGTGCCGTTACCATCACCACCGTCGAGGAAGAGGAGAAACGCTGGGAACCCGGGCAGATTGCTCAGGTCAAGACCATTTATATTGAGGAAGATGTGCTGCTTAGCGACGAAGAGGACGATGAAGAGCCTCTCGACGGCTCCGTGTGAGTCGGCGGCACCCAGTAAGAGGAAAGAGGATAAACGACAAAAGATGCGCAAGGAGAAAAAGTCGGGCGGCAAGCTGAGCCCCGAGAAGAAGAATCAGGCGGAGCTGTTCGCCGCTCTGGAAATTCTGGAGAAGGAAAAAGGCATCTCCAAGGAATATATGCTGGAGAAGATCGGTCAGGCTCTGCTGACCGCCTACCGCCGTGATAATCCCGGAGCTCCCGAAAATGTGGTGTTCGAGCCCGACGAGAAGAAAAAGACCTTCCGGCTCTATGCACGCAAGACCGTCGTGGAAGATATTTTTGAGCCCTACGAGGAAATGACCCTTGAGGAAGCCCGCGAGATGTTCCCTGCCGCCGAAATGGGCAGCGTCCTCAATGTTGAGATCAAGACCATGGACTTCGGCCGCATCGCCGCCCAGACCGCCAAGCAGGTCATCATCCAGGGCATCCGCGAGGCCGAGCAGGGCGCGCTGTATCAGCGCTTCACCGCCAATGAGCATGAGATCCTGCCTGCCGTGGTCAGCCGTGTGGATCCCCGCAACGGCAATCTGATCCTTGAAATGGAGTCCATGCGCCAGTCCAACGGTGAAAAGACCGAGGCTGTCCTCACTGCCAGCGAGCAGATCCGCGGCGAAGTCCTCAACGAGGGCGAGCGCATCCGCGTTTATGTCGTCGAGGTCAAGACCGACCGCGGCCGTCCGAGAGTTCTCATCTCCCGTACCCATCCCGGCCTTGTCAAGCGCCTGTTTGAGCTCAATGTGCCCGAAATCAGCGAAGGTCTGGTTGAGATCCGCAGCATCTCCCGTGAGGGCGGCAGCCGCACGAAGATGGCTGTCTGGTCTGCCAATCCCGACGTGGATCCCATCGGCGCCTGCGTCGGCCCCAGAGGCGAGCGTGTCAACGCCGTTGTCAACGAGCTGCGCGGTGAGAAGATCGACATCGTGCGCTGGTCCGAGGATGTGGCCCAGTTCGTGGGCGCGGCTCTGCAGCCCGCCAGCGTTCTGCGCGTGGATGTTGCCGCCGACGGCAAGTCCTGCCGCGCGGTCGTGCCGGACGATCAGCTCTCCCTGGCCATCGGTAAGGAAGGCCAGAATGCCCGCCTCGCCGTGCGCCTGACCGGCGTCAAGATCGATATCAAGTCCAAGTCCCAGGATGCCGCCGAGCCTCTGCCTGAGGAATTTTACCGTCAGCCTGAGCCGGAAGCCGCTGAAGCCGCCGAAGAAGTGATTGAAGCCGCTGCGGAAGAGCCGGTGAAGAATGAAGAAAAGGCCGAGCCCGTTGCCAACCTCGACGGCCTGGTTGATGATATCTTTAATGCCTGAAAATGACTATGAATAAACCGAAAAAGGTGCCCGTGCGGCAATGTCTTGGCTGCCGGGAGCATAAACCGAAGAAAGAGCTGATCCGCGTGGTTCGTTCCCCCGAGGGCGAGCTTTCGCTGGACGCCCGGGGGAAAAAGCCCGGGCGCGGAGCCTATCTGTGCCCGGATCCTGCCTGCCTGCAGAAGATCCGCAAGAGCCGCGCGCTGGAGCGCGCCTTTGAGTGCCCGGTACCCGACGAGGTATATGACGCTCTTTCCCGGGAAATGGAGGAAATCTGAGTTTTGGATAAACAGCTTCTACTGTTTGGGCTGATGAAAAAGGCCGGACGCCTGTCTGTGGGCGACGAACCGGTTACCGATGCACTGACCTACGGCGACGCCAGAGTCACAGCCCTTGCAAGTGACGCCGCAGACAATACGGTACGGCGGTTTGAACGTCTGGCCGGTGAAGTGAATGTGCCGGTGGTGCATCTGAAGGTGACCAAGAGCGAGCTGGGCGAGAGCCTGGGCCGTGCATCCGCCGCGGTCATCGCCGTGTGCGATATCGGCTTCGCCGCACGCTTTCTGGAACTTGCCTGCGAGGAAAATCCCGATAATGAAGAGCTCATTGCCGCGCGTGAGAAAATGACGCAGAAGGCCGAGCGCCTCGTGGAAGAACAGAAGAAAAAGCGCAAGGAAGAAAAGGATGCCAAAAAGCATCCCTTCAAGGCCCGCAATCAGGCCGTGCAGAACGCCGAAAAGAGCAAGCCGAAGGCGGAAGAAAAGTCCGTGACCTATGAAAAGCGGGATTCGGACGTGCGTACCTACGTACCGGACTATAAGCCGAAGAAGGTTTACGGAAAGGCACCGGGCCGCCAGAAAACGGCGGTTTCCATCGGTGACAGACGCCGGGAAGATGCCGAGAAAAAGGCCGGAAAGGCCGGTTACGGCGGCTATAAGTCCGGTTATCAGTCCGGCGGCTATAACAGCAGGCAGGGAAGCAAAGGTAAGCAGAACGGCGGAAGCTACAGCAGCCGCAGCTCTGCGCACGGAAAGGGAGGTAAGACGAAATGAATGTGAAATACCGCATCCACGAGATGGCAAAGGACTTCAATATGCCGTCAAAGCGGATTGTTGAGCTTCTGGGTGAGTACGGAATCATCCCCAAGAACCATATGCAGGTACTCGAGCCCGATCAGCTCAATTACCTCTTCGACCGTCTGACCGCTGAGAATCAGACCGCCGATATCCAGGCGCTGCTGCGTGAGCAGGCTACCACTCCGCGCACCGAGAAGAAGGAAGCGGAAAAGCCTGCCAAGGCAGAGACGAAGCCTGAGCCCAAGCAGGCAAAGCCTGAATCCAAAAAGCAGGAAACCAAGTCCGCACCCAAGGCAGAACCCAAGCCTGAGGTGAAGCCGGAAGTCAAGGCTGAAGAACCCAAGCCCGAAATCAAGCCCGAAGTGAAGCCCGAGCCCGCGCCTGAGGTCAAACCCGAAGTCAAGGCCGAGCCCGTCGTGACGCCGGAGCAGCCCAAGGCTGCCGAAGCAGTCAAGCCCGAAGAAATGCAGAAACAGGAAGCGGTGGAGCAGAAAATGCAGGAGGAGAAGCCCAAGGCGGCGCCCGGCGCCAAGCCTCTCAATCCCCAGAACAACCGCGGTGAGCGGCGTAATCGTTTCGACAACGCCCAGCCCGCAATGCAGCCCAGAAAGCCTGAGCCCAAGAAGCAGGAGCCCAAAAAGCAGGAACAGCCCCGTGCCAATACCATCACGCTGTCCGGCCGTCAGGATGACGACCGTCCCGTGGTCGTGACCGCGGCTGAGGAAAAGTCCAAGGGCCACAAGATCGATACCCGCGGCGCCTCCGTCAATCTGGAGCGCTACGACGAGCGTGTTGACAAGTTCGTGCCCGATCAGCTTGCCAATTCCGCCGGTGCCAGCAAGCAGAAGCTCACCAAGAAGAACAACGACAAGAAGGGCTTTGGCAACAAGCGCCGTCAGGAAGAGGCCGACAAGCTCAAGAAGCTGCATCAGCAGGAAGTCGCCCGCAAGACCGTGCTCAAGGTCATGATCCCCGACGAAATCGCCGTGGGTGAGCTGGCTACCCGTCTGAAGAAGACCGCCGCCGATGTCATCAAGCAGCTGATGAAGCTGGGCATCATGGCCAGCGTCTCTCAGTTCATCGACTTCGATACCGCGTCTCTGGTCGCCATGGAGTTTGGCGCCAAGGTTGAGCACGAAGTCATCATGACCATCGAGGATCGCCTCATCGACAACACCGAGGATGCCGATGAAAACCTCCAGCCCAGAAGCCCCGTCGTCGTCGTCATGGGTCACGTTGACCATGGTAAGACCTCTCTGCTGGACTCCATCCGCCGCACCAACGTTGCCTCCGGTGAGGCCGGCGGTATCACCCAGCACATCGGTGCTTACCGTGTTACCCTTAACGGCCGCGACATCACCTTCCTGGATACCCCCGGTCACGCCGCCTTTACCTCCATGCGTGCCCGCGGCGCCTCCGTCACCGACGTCGTTATCCTCGTCGTTGCCGCTGACGACGGTATCATGCCCCAGACCATCGAGGCGATCAACCATGCCAAGGCTGCCAATGCCCCCATCGTTGTCGCCATCAATAAGATCGATAAGCACAATGCCCAGCCCGACCGTATCCTCAACCAGCTCACCGAGCATGGCCTCGTGCCCGAACAGTGGGGCGGCGATACCATCTGCTGCCCGATCTCCGCGCTTCTCGGCGAGGGTATCGAAAACCTGCTGGAGATGGTTCTGCTGACCGCCGACATGATGGACCTCAAGGCCAATCCCGACCGTGCAGCCAAGGGTACCGTTATCGAAGCCCGTCTGGATAAGGGCCGCGGCCCTGTGGCCACCGTCCTGGTTCAGAACGGTACGCTGCATTCCGGCGACATCATCATCGCCGGCAAGAGCGTTGGTCACGTGCGTGTCATGACCGACTATAAGGGCAAGCGCATTGACTCCGCCGGTCCTTCCGTGCCTGCCGAGATCATCGGTCTGTCCGAGGTTCCCAGCGCCGGCGACCTGTTCTACGCCGTTGACGATGAGCGCATGGCGCGTGAACTCGTCGAGCAGCGTAAGGAAGAGGAAAAGGCCGAGGCTGCCAACGCCATCCAGCGCGTCAGCCTGGACTCCCTGTTTGACTATATTAAGGAAGGCGAAATGAAGGAATTCAACATCATCGTCAAGGCAGACGTTACCGGTACTGCCGAAGCGGTGAAGGCCTCCCTGGAGAAGCTGTCCAACGAAGAAGTGCGCGTGAAGGTTATCCATGCTGCCGCCGGTGCCGTCAACGAGTCCGACGTCATGCTGGCCAATGCCTCCAACGCCGTCATTGTCGGCTTCAACGTCCGTCCCAGCATCGCTGCCGAAGCCGCGGCTCATGCCGACGGCGTCGATATGCGTATGTACCGCGTCATCTATGACTGTCTGGAAGAGATGGAAGCTGCCATGAAGGGTATGCTCGCGCCCAAGTTCCGCGAGGCTACCATCGGCCATGTGCAGGTCCGCCAGATCTTCAAGGTCTCCGGTGTGGGCACCATCGCCGGCTGCTACGTGCAGAACGGCAAGATCGTGCGCAACGCCAAGGTGCGCGTTGTCCGCGACGGCGTGGTTATCCACGAAGGCGAACTGGCTTCCCTCAAGCGCTTCAAGGACGACGTCAAGGAAGTCGCCTCCGGTTACGAATGCGGCCTGAGCGTTGAAAAGTACAACGACATCAAGGTTGACGACGTGATCGAAGCCTATATCATCGAGGAAATTCGTGAGTAACACTCACGTGGAGTAAACTCCCGTGGAGTAATTTCCGGGATATCAACCGATACTGTTCAGAGGCCGCCGTGGCAAGCGGCGGCCTCTTTTTAATCTGAAATTAACCGTTCTTTAGAATAGAAAGGAAAACCAATGGCGAATAATCGCATTGACCGCATTTCGGCGGAATATCAGCGTGCGCTGGCTGATGCCCTGCGCACCGTCAAGGATCCCCGTGTCAGCGGTATGACCACCATCACCCGCTGCGAAGTGACCGGCGACCTGCGCTATGCCAAGGTCTATATCAGCTCTATGGGCGCACAGACCAGCGAAAAGGAACTGATGAAGGGCCTCAAGGCTGCCACCGGCTACCTGCGCCGTACCGTGAGCCAGAATCTGGCGCTGCGCGCGTCTCCGGAACCTGTTTTCCACATCGATGACTCCATCAAGCGCGGTGCGCATATGCTCGAGCTGCTGGGTCAGGTCGAGGACGATGTGAAGCGTGCCAAAGCCCGTGAAGAAGCCGAAGCCGCCGCTGCCGAAGCTCTTGAGGATGAAGATGATGACGAATAAGCCCAATATGACCGCACGGGAAATGGCGGATTATCTGCTTGCCCATGACCGGTTTCTCGTGCTGACCCACCGCCGCCCCGACGGCGATACCGTGGGCAGCGCCGCTGCGCTCCTGCACGGGCTGCGCAGCCTGGGCAAGGAAGCCTATTGCCTGCAAAATCCCGACCTGACCCATCGCTACGGTCAGTACGTGGAAGCGTTTTATGCCCCGGAGGGCTATGAGCCCGGGTGTATCGTCGCGGTGGATATCGCGGCACCGGGACTGCTGACGGAAAACGCAGGAGTGTACGCCGGACGTATCGATGCCTGCATCGATCATCACGGCACCAATGAAGAGTTTGCCGCCAATATCTGCGTACACCCCGAATGCGCGGCCAACGGCGAGCTGATTTATCAGATTCTCTGCCTGATGGGCGCCGAAATTACCCCGGAGATGGCCGACGTCCTCTATATCGCCATTTCTACCGATACGGGCGCCTTCTGCTACTCCAATACCTCCGCCCAGACCCACCGGATCGTGGCGGATCTGATCGATCGGGGCTGCCATATGGCGCAGCTCAACAAAAAGCTGTTTGAAACCATGTCCAGAGCATCTGCAAACCTCAAGGGCGCGGTTTACGGCGGCATGCAGTATTACGCCGGGGGGGCTGTAGCCCTTGCGGCGGTGACAAACGAAGTCATTGCCAAAGCCGGCGCCCGCGACGACGACATGGAAGCGGTTTCTGCCTGGGCGCGGCGTGTCAAGGGTGTGGTGATCGGCCTGACGCTGACGGAACGTCCCGAGGGCATCAAGGTAAGCGTGCGAACCGAAGCGCCGGTGGATGCAGCCCGCATTGCCCGGGAATTTGGCGGCGGCGGTCATCCCAGAGCTGCGGGATGCACGATCCCCGGTACGATGGAAGAGGCCTGTAAAGCACTGCTGGGCGCGGTGATGCGCCTTGAGGAGGAGCTTGCGTGGACGAGCGAAGAGCGGGAAGCGCTGAGTCTGTAAACCATTCCGCGGGGATGGCGCTCAATCCCCCGGTGAGTCCGTTTGGAAGCAGAGCATGGATCGGGACGGCGCTTGGGATTCTGTATTTCCTGAGTGCGGTATGGTCGGTAGCCGACCGGGTGATCGGCAGGCTTGTTGCCGGGACGCGGCTGCAGGCGGGATTTCAGACATTTGAGCTGGTGGCGGCTGACGGAGTCGGTGCGCTGGCGGTGATTGGACTGATGGTACTGGCGGCGGGGTCAACGGAGTCGCTGCCGGATAAAGCGGCATTTGCGGCGTTTGCGCTGGCGGAGCTGGTGCAGGGGCTGGGAATGATTCCCGGGGCGGGTCTGTATGTAACGGCGGTATGTGTGCTGACGGCGGGGCTTGTGAGAGCCGCGGCGTGGTGCGTGGTGTATGTGAACCGGGAGAACAGCCGGGACGCGAAGCGGGTATCGCTGGCTGTGGGCTGTGTATGGATTGTGCGGACGCTGATGAATGCGGTGACGTATTGGGCGGCGTGGATGCTGATGAGCGGACGGTATGCCGAGGTATGGGTAAGGACGCTGAGCGCGATGAACGACGCGATGATGTTTGCGGCGATTGTAGGCGGCGTGTTGTCCGGAATGGGATTTTTGCTGCTGAGAACGCCGGTGCCCGCGACGACATACCCGGAGAAGCGCAGATGATGAAATGCAAGACCCGGGATGATGCCTGTAATGGATACAGCGTGGCACACGGAAAACGGGTCCAGGGTCCGTTGGACCCTGGCGAGGGTTGAAGGGGCGAG
>SVMB01000148.1 GCA_015067675.1 Oscillospiraceae bacterium | reverse complement strand
CGGAGCGGCGTCTTGCCCTTTTACCCCTCATTTGTTATGCTTTTGGCAGCGCGCAGGGATGAGGTCATCGGACAGCATTGCGCAGGAAAAATACGAACACCAAAACACTGGTTTTTCAATGTGTTGGAGCGCTCCCCCCGGAGGCCTTGCCTCCGGGCTCCTTGGTAAGGATGAGGTCACCAGTTCGAATCTGGTCAGCAGCTCCATGAAAGCGGAAGCCTAACGGCTTCCGCTTTTTGTTGTTTTTCCCACGCCGCTGTGCTATCATCAGACTATATTTCCATACAGGGAGCTGGGTTTATGAGAATAACTAAACTTCTTATCGCTGCGCTGTTGCTGGCATCTCTTCTGGCCGGCTGCGCTTCTTCCCCTGCCGAAACCTCCGCGCCGACGGCTACCCCCGCCCCCACGCCGGATGCCGCCGCAGAGGCTGCCCGTCTGGCAGCCGAGGCCGCCGAAGCCGAAGCCGCCCGCATTGAGGCGGAGAAGCTGGAAAAATACGAAACGGCGCTGGCGCTGCTGGAGGAAAAGGACTACGAGGGCGCCTACCCGCTCTTTCTGGAGCTGGGTGACTACAGCGATGCCGCCGATTACGCCGCCGACTTCTTTATTCTCCGGGAGGGCACCATTGTCCAATACGACATGCTGTACAAATCCGGCGGAGGGCACGAACAAGGAACGCGGCATGAAACCAGCGAACGCCTGGCTCACGACATGCGGGGATGGTTAATGTGGAGAGAGCGTTTTGCACCGGAGGATCCGGAAAACTGGACCGTTCGCACGGAAACACAATGGAGCGACAACGGCTGTCTGCTTCACCAGACGGTCACTTCCATTCCGGATGGGACGGTTACCACCTATGAATGTGACCCGGCCGGCAACGTGATTGCAGCAGCCGTGGAGGACAGCGAAACCGGAGAGATCACCCGGACAGAGTACGAGAATGTCTTCTGGGACAGCGGAATCCTCCGGCAGCAGACACAGACCTTTGATGATGAAACCATCACCGGCCACTACGACGAAACCGGCAGGCTGCTCTCGGAGGATATCAGCAATCGCTGGGGGAACTTTCAGGATGTTTACACCTATAATGAGCACGGCAACGTCACGCAGCGGCGGCGCTATGAATACATGGGAGAGGGCTTTACCGAACTATCTCCGGAGGTTTACAGCGGCGATGATTACGTCTGGGAATATGGTGAAGACGGTAACGTCTGCAGGCACGAGCACTATGATCCGGACGGCACTCTGCTCTGGTACTACACCTATACCCGGGAGGAGTTCCTCGGAATCTCTTTGGTGACCGGATACGCCTGGAGCTATGCCGACGGCACCGTCCGCAACGAAGAGCACTACACTTACCGTCTTGTCTACGACCCGGAGCTGTAAAAGAAGGAACAACACGAGCAAAAAGGGCGTTTGCATTCTCCTCGCGTTGGTACTGCCGGCATCTCTTCTGGGCGGCTACAAAGACAGCGCGGACTATGCCGCATCCTTTGTCCGGGTTCGGGATTGTCTGGAAACCGAGTACAACGTAAAGCTCATAAGACAGGGCGAATATACGCAGACAAAGACGGCGGAATATATCACACGGGAATTTCTGAACGAAGCCGGGCTGGTGATGCGGTACGAGCGTTACCGACCGGAGGATCCGGAAAGCTGCATCTGCTATCAGGACAACGAATACGATGGCGAGGGGCGTCTTAAAGAAAACGTGATCACCGATTAGGAAAGCGAAACGATCACCACCTTCGGGTATGACCTGGCCGAAAACCTCATCGCCACGACCATCGAAGAGCTCCGCACCGGGGAAACCAGCTTCAACGATTACGACAGCTCAAATCTGGTCAGCAGCTCCATAAAAGCGGAAGCCTAACGGCTTCCGCTTTTGTTTTTCGTTTGCCACGCAATTATGCGTTATTGGTTTTCACAAGATCGGCGGCCTCACGGGCATTCAGCTTTTCAATCTTTACACCGACCTGTTTAAATCCCGGAATCTTGCAAACGGGATCCAAATTATGCGCATCTGTCAGCATGTTGGCACCATCCGCATAATGGAACGGCATCCAGGCCACACCGGGCTGGAGCGTATCCACAATCCGGGCTTCCACGTAAATGCTGCCGCGTTTGGAGCTCACCCTGACCCAGTCGCCTTCGCGGACACCAAGCTCCATGGCATCCTCGTGCCACAGCTCGATCCACTTTCTGGGCGCGGTATCGTGGATCGCCTCTGTGCGGTCGGTCATGGTGCGGGTGTGGTAATGGTACAGAATGCGGCAGGTATTCAGGATGTAGGGATACTCGGGATCGCCCACATCGGGGGAAGGCTGCCAGACCAGACACTTCAGCAGACCCTTGCCGCCGGCACGCATGGGGCCGTTTACATGGAGGATGGGCGTGCCGGGATGGTCCTCGCTGGGGCAGGGCCACTGGAGGCCGCATTCGTCAATGCGCTCATAGGTGATGCCGGCATAAGAGGGCGTCACGGTGCGCAGCTCGTTGAAGATATCCTCCGCCTTGTCGTAATGGCAGGAATAGCCAAGGCGGTTCATAATCTGCATCAGAATCCACCAGTCATCGCGGGACTCACCCCTGGGCCGGACAACCTGCCGCACACGCTGAACACGACGCTCGGTATTGGTAAAGGTACCGTCCTTCTCCGCAAAGGAGTTGGAGGGGAACACCACGTCGGCATATTCGCAGGTTTCGGTCAGGAAAAGATCCTGCACCACCACAAACGCCTTTTCCAGAGCGGCTTTGACATGGCTGGTGTCGGGGTCGGAAACCATGGGGTTCTCACCCATGATGTAAAGCAGCTTGACCTGATCGTCCAGAATGGCGGGAATCGTCTCCGTTACCGTCAGGCCCTTGACAGGATTCAGGGGCACGCCCCAGGCTCTCTCAAACTTAGCCTGAACATCGCCGTTAAAAACCTTCTGATAACCGGGGTAATCGGTGGGCAGAGCGCCCATATCGCAGGCACCCTGCACATTGTTCTGGCCGCGCAGGGGGTTGATGCCGCTGCCGGGTCGGCCAAGATTGCCGGTGCACAGGGCAAGGTTGCTCAGACTGGCAACGTTGTCGGTTCCGTTGACGTGCTGCGTAATGCCCATGGCATAGGCGATATAGGAATGGTGCGTGCCCGCATACAGTCTGGCGGCTTCGATAATCTGTTCCTTGGGAACACCGGTGATTTCTTCGGTCTTTTCCGGCGTGTAGTATTTCACGAACTCCCGCAGCTCAGCGGCGCCTTCCGTGTACTTTTCGATGTACTCCTTATCTTCCAGACCTTCGGCAAAGATCACATGGAGCATGCCGTTGCTCAGCGCAACGCTGGTTCCCGGCTTGATCTGCATGTAGATGTCCGCCATATCTGCCAGAGGAATACGGACGGGGTCAGCAACGATGAGCTTCTTGCCCATGTTCTTTGCCTGACGCACGTACATACCCATGACCGGATGGGCTTCGGTGGTGTTGGAACCGGTGATGAAAATCACATCGGCATCTTTGATTTCGGTGATGCAGTTGGTCATGGCGCCGCTGCCCAGCGTGGTCGCAAGTCCGGCAACGGTGGAGCTGTGGCAGAGTCTTGCGCAGTGGTCCACGTTATTGGTCCCTACCGCTGCACGCATGAACTTCTGGAACAGGTAGTTATCCTCGTTGATGGTGCGGGCAGAAGAAAAGCCGGCGATGGCGTTGGGGCCATGGGTATTTTTTACCTCGTTGATTTTGTCGGCAACGATCTGCAGCGCTTCCTCCCAGGTAGATTCGGTAAGGACACCGTTTTTACGCACCATGGGCACTCTCAGGCGGTCCTTATGGCCAACGAAATCGTATGCATATCTGCCCTTGACGCAAAGAAGTCCCTGGTTGGACGGGCCGTTTGCGCCGTTGGCGTCAACAATAACGCCATCCTTCGTGGAATACTCGATCTGGCAGCCGACACCGCAGTAGGTGCAGGTGGTCCGGACCTTGTCCACCTGCCAGGAGCGGAATTTGTGCTTGGGCTTGGACATCAGCGCGCCGGTGGGGCAGGCCTGCACGCAGTTGCCGCAGGATTCGCAGGTACTGCTGAGCCAGTTGTCGTCAAAAGGAACACCAATCACGGAAGTGAAACCACGGTTCATGGTATCAATGGCGCCGCGGCCTACGATTTCGTTGCAGGTGTTGACACAGCGATGGCACAAAATGCAGAGACTGGGGTCGTAGGTAAAGAAGCGATTGGAGTCATCGATCGGCTTTTCGCTCAGGCTGCAGTCAAAGCTGGTTTTCTCCACGCCGTATTCCACGCAGAGATCCTGCAGCTTGCAGGAGCCGTTTGCATCGCAGGAAAAGCAATGAATTCTATGCTCGGAAAGCAGAAGATCCAGGGTTTTTCTTCTGGATTCAATGACCTTCTCCGACATGGTGAAGACTTCATCGCCTTCGGAACACTGAGCCGTACAGGCCGTGTCAATGGAGGTCCGGCCTCTGCTGGTGATCTCTACCACGCAAATACGGCAGGACCCGTCGGGGAGAAGGCCCTTGATATGGCAGAGCGTAGGGATTTTAATGCCGGCGGTTTCCGCCGCTGCCAGAACAGTAGTTCCCTTTTCTACTTCTACAGGGATTCCATCTATTTTCAAATGAATCATACTTTATTCCTCTGTTACTGTACGCTGATCGCACCAAAGCGGCAGTTTTCCATGCAGGCGCCGCACTTGATGCATTTTGTTCCATCGATGCTGTGCGCTTCCTTTACCTTGCCCGTAATGGCACTCACGGGACAGTTGCGGGCACACTTCGTGCAGCCGATACACTTTTCTGCATCGATCGTATAGTTTCTCAAAGCAGCACACACGTGCGCTCTGCATTTCCCTTCCAGAATATGCTCCAGATATTCTTCGCGGAAATTCCTGATCGTACTGAGAACCGGAAGCGGCGCACTCTTTCCAAGTCCGCACAAAGACCGCTCCTTGACAAACTTTGCCGTTTCCTCCAGCTTTTCCAGATCCTCCATGGTGCCCTGACCGGCCGTAATCTTCTCGAGAATTTCAAGCATTCTCTTGGTGCCGATCCGGCAGTGGACGCATTTGCCGCAGGATTCCCGCTGGGTAAAGCCCATGAAGAAGCGGGCAACCTCTACCATG
>SVMB01000147.1 GCA_015067675.1 Oscillospiraceae bacterium | reverse complement strand
TCCCGACGGCGCCGGTATCGCCGAGCAGGGCGCGGTCAGCGATGAAGTGCTCCTTGAAATGCTGGCTGCCTGGCAGGGTAAAGTTGGTACCGCCGTCAGCTTCCGGCTGCAGCCGTGGCAGGCAGGCGCTGTACAGAGGTTTAGCAAAATTTGCCAGTCTGGAAGCATCTCCGCGCCCTGTCATATTTTCGTTCGCAGCTGGGACAAGGTGACCGATGCGCTGATGAAGCTCAAATTCTCCTATGCGCCCATGCCTGAGGGCGAGCTGGTGGTGGAGATCCTCGGTTACGGCGCCATCCGGCTGTACGTGAAGCATGGTGAGGCGGGCTGCGAGCGGACAAATGCCAGCGCCGATGTGGTGCTGGATCATCTTGCCGCCGCAAGGTATCTCTACGGCCCTCATGCGCCGTGGTACGCCGGCGATGCAAACGCGCTTGCCGCTGCATGGCTACCGCTGCCCCTGAGCTGGAATCTGCAGGACAGAGTATAAGCGGCGGCTGACGCCGCCATGAAAAATGAAAAATGAAAAATGAAAAATGGGGTGCGGGCCGACAGGCCCGCATCTCGCCGTAGGGAGAGGTATTCATAAAGTCTGCCTTTTTCTGCGGGCGGTCATAAATGCCCGCCCGTACAATGGTGCCGGGAATTTTAGAGGTGCGCCGCTCAGACTCCTTGAAAAAAGATCACTTTGAGCAGCTGTCACGGGATAAAAATTGCCTTACAAATAGAAGTTTACGTTAATTGCCCGAGGAACGGAGAGCATAAGCTCCCACCTCGGGCGATATTATTTACGGCTTTTCCTTATTGATGGTATTATCCGGTGATGATTGCCAAAATGAAGCGAATAGAGGTGTCTTCTTTACGGCGGACGCGTGATGCGATCTGCACCATTGTACGGGCGGGCTTTTAAGACCGCCCGCGACGTGATAAGACCCATATGTCCGTGTATTCGCCCGCGACGAGATGGACCATGCGCCCGATGTTCGCACATTCCCATTCTCAGCCTTTCCAGCCCATGAAAAAAACTGCAAACTGCCCAAATTCCCTCTTGCAAATCTCGAAAAATCTGTTACACTGTACTCGTGGTACCGTAAGCCACCAACCTACCTCACATATTGTCGGGAAAGGAAGCCCGTCCATGAGACGGTGCACAGGTACATCAACATGGCAGAGTCCTATACTTGCTTTGATAAGCTGACTGCTCACACCCATACTTTCAAGAAAGTGACCAAAAAGAAGCGCATCGGCGTGGTGCGCACCGATAATCACGGTCTGATCTATGCCTACTGCCTGGGTAAGGCCGACCGGTATGAGGCGCTGCAGGCGTCTACCCAGCTTTATATCCTGGAAAACAAGTTTGAGCCCGTTATCCCTCTGCGCGATACCGAAATCGTCGGCTGCTATCGCCAGGAGCTCATCGACTGCCCCCAGTGGGAGCGCGAGAACTACGAAAAAGCCAAAAACGGCGCCGACAACGCCGCCTGGACTGCCGAAGCTTTCTCCAAGGCTTTCAACTGCCCGATTTATGAATCTCTCGACGAAATGGCCGACCCCGAGCTCTTCGACGGCATCCTCATCGGCAACTGCTCCTGGTACGGCGAGGATCACGTGGAACTGGCCATGCCCTTCATCAAGAAAGGTATCCCGATCTTCATCGATAAGCCCTTTGCGTCCAATGCAAAAGATGCAGCCCTCCTGCTGAAGGCCGCCCGTGAGTATAACTGCCCCGTTTTCTGTTCCTCCATTCTCTATTACGACGATATGAACCGTGCGCTTCTTGATAAGAAGCTTGGTAAGACTCACCTGGTCGTCTCTACCTTCGGCGCTTCCATGCATCAGCGCAACGCGTCCGTTCATACTCTCTCCGCGCTCCTCGGCGCTGTGCGCTACTCCAACGGCGACGATTATAAGGTTGAATCCATCACCTACATCGGTACCGGTGATCCCACCCAGTCCCGCGGCTCCACCTCTGACGGCGCCAAGGAACCTCACAACGAGATCTACCGCGTCGAGTTTGCCGACGGTACCCTGGGTATCCTGAACATGGAAGGCTTCGGCCACTATGCGTTCCACGTGGAGGTCTACGCCGAGACCGGCATCTCCTCCGAATACTCCGTCGAGCAGTCCCTGCGCGGCGGCATCGTGGAGATTTCCTATGACTTCGCCAAGATGATCGATACCCGCATTCCGCCCATCGAATACGACCGCATCTTCGAGTTTGTCGCCACCATCGACGCGGGTCTGCGCTCCCGCGAGGAAGGCCGCACCGTTACCCTGCAGGAGATCGCCGACGAGGCCGGCTGGACCTTCGGCATCAGCGATAAGCCCGCCGAGGAAGAGAAGAAGTAAGCCGTATTCTGCGGTGTTTGTGACAAAAAAGGAACAATCCGATATGGAAAACTATAAAGATGCGCCGCGTACAAACTGGCGCACGATGAACGAGGGTTCCATCAGCGGGAAAAAACGCATCGGCGTGGTGCGCCCCGATCCCCATGGACTGCTCTACGCCTACTGTATGCAGGAGTGCAGACGCTCCGACTTCCTCGACTGCGGCGGTCAGATCTACATCATGGATAACGGCTTTATTCCATCCCTGCCGCTGCGCGGCGTGTCCATCACCGGCGTCTGCCGGGAGATGACCAGACCCTCGCCCAACTGGAAGCCGGAAGAATATAAGGCTGCAAACGACTGGTGCGGGAAAGCACTCTGGAATCCGGAAAACTTTGCAAAGTGCTTTGAGTGCCCGATTTACGATACGGTCGAGGATATGGCCAACCCCGAACTCTTCGACGGCATCATCATCGGCAACTGCTCCTGGAAGGCCGAGGATCATGTGGAGCTGGCGATGCCCTTCATCAAGGCCGGTATCCCGATCTTCATCGATAAGCCCTTTGCCAACAATGCCCGTGACGCAGCGCTTCTGCTCAATGCCGCCAGAGAGTATAACACCCCCATTTTTTCCTCATCCATCCTCTATTTTGACGATATACAGGCAGAGCTTGCCCGGAAAAACCTTGGACGTGCCCATATGCTCATTGCAAGCTTTGAGCGTCCTCTGGCACACCGCAAGGGCTCAGTGCATCTGCTGTCCACCCTGCTGGGCGCGATGCGTGTGACCAACGGCCATAACCATAAAGTGGAGAGCATCCGCTACATTGGCAACGGTGCGCCTGCCATGAGTCGCGATGAGGCCCATCACGATGCCTACTGCGTGACCTTTGACGACGGTACGCTGGGCATTCTCAATGCCGAGGGCTTCGGCGAGTATGGCTTTGAGATCAAGGCGTTCTGCGAACGCGGCACTGCCACGCAGTATTCAGAGATTCCTGCTATGCGAGGCGGTATCGTCTACATCGCGCAGGAGTTTGTGAATATGATGTACACGAAGAACCCGCCGCTGGACTATGACCGGCTCTTTGAAATTGTCGCGGTGCTGGATGCGGGTATTCGCAGCCGTGACGAGGGCAGGGAAGTGACCCTTGACGAGATCGCCGCCGAGGCCGGCTGGGTCTACGGAGGGAAAGATCATGATCCCGACGCCGAGCGGTTCATTCCGAAGGAGCGCGGCGGCAGAGGGTGATGCAGCGTGCGCTGCAAATGATGCGTCGTTTCCGCAGGAAACGACATGAAGAATGAAGCCCGTGCTCTGCAAGCAGAACACGTATGAAAAATAAGGAGACGCGGTGTTTTCTGCACTCCGTGAAAAATCATCCATCAAGGAGGAATATAACCTATGAAGCTTTCGTTCATTTCATCGGTCTATCCGACCGCTGATTTCCCATTCTTCGGCGCCCGTATCGCCGTTTCCGAGTTTGATGGGGAACTCAAAATCGACCGTGCCGAATTAAACGGCGTCTGGAACCGTGATATCTGGGTGTTTGTTGACGGTGAGCATAACCGCAAGGAAACCATCGATCCCTATGCCTATACCGAGCTGCGCGTTCGCACCGACTGGAAGGGCGGCGAGGAGATGACACTTACCCTCAAGTTCTCCGATGAGACTGAGGCTTCCGTTTCCTTCACCAATCCCTGCTGCGGCGGCTGGTTCCTGCCGGAGTTCAAATATTGTGCGGGTGTCGTGCTTTCCAACGGCTCCGATGTTGACCGTGTCAACGAGCCCATTCATCAGCCCATGGCTGTTTACGCCGACCGCATCGCCGATCCCGAAAAGGAAGTGCGTGTGGTGGAAATCTGCGAGGAAACCGGCTGTATGCGTGAGATTCCCTCCCAGATCTCCAATGTTTCCGAGTGGAAAGAGTTTGCCGATGAGCATTGCCAGCCCACCCGCAACTTCGATGTGACCTTCCAGGCAACTGTAAAGGCCTACGATAAGCGTGTTTATCTGGTCTTTTACGGCAATCCCGATGCCGAGAAGCCGGTTTACAAGACCGCGCTGAAGATGACCGGCGAGGGACTCAAACGAACCATTGAGAATGAGTATTATGTTGTCCGCCTGCATGATCTCTCCGGCGGTATTGACGAAGTCACCGTCAAGCAGGGTGTCAACCAGACCTTTGCCCATCATCTGGAAACCAACGGCACCATGAACTGGAGCCCGGATATCTACGCGCCTCCCACACCCTGGAATCATATCTCCGACTGGGATCCGCCGGAGAACTGGGAGTTTGAGGAAGGCCCGGTCTGCATCACCATGCGCCGCTGGGGCACCATGCCGATGTATGACGACGTGAAGATCTCCGTTACCTACAACTTCTATGCCGGTTATCGCCCGATCGTGGTCACCTCCACCATGCAGCTGACCCAGGATCGCGATATCATCGCCCTGCGCGGCGGCGAGATCGTCATCAACCGTGAGCTCGCAAACGAAATTGCCTGGAGAAACCTCGACGGCACCGTTGATCACGTTCACGCCGATGATCTCCCCCGTCATCCCACCCGCGGCAAGTATCTGCCTGCCAAGACTCCCTGGGTTGCGCTGCTCAACTCCGAGAAGGAAGCAGCGCTGGGCGTTGCCTACGTGGAAAACTCCTCCATCTGTACGGAGGGTGGTGTTCCCAGACTGGATGAACACCTCTATGTTCATGTTGGCTTCTGGATTTACGTTGCCCGCCCGCTGCTCTACACCTTCGTGGGCAATAATCCCCAGCGCGTGATGAGAGCCAAGGCAAACACCATGCATTACGAGAAGCAGGCCTGGCTTCCCATGCAGATTCACACCGAGCGCGAGGATGCCTTCGATGCCATCGAGGATGCCACC
>SVMB01000146.1 GCA_015067675.1 Oscillospiraceae bacterium | reverse complement strand
TATTCCGCGACAGAATAGGCGGATCATGCCGACACAGACGGAAACGGAGAATGCGATGCCTGTTTCTATCTGATGGCACGGTTTTCCGTTACGGTACCTGCAAGCCTGACGCTTGCAGTTTCCAAATACGGTGAAGTATTCTGTGCGGACAATGCCGGAATCGTCAACAACTCTACAGCTGCGGTGAAGGTGTCGGGTGTTACGGCGAATGCCGTGAACGGCTGGACGCTGGTACCTTATGAGACCAATATGGCAAATGCCAAGGTGAATGCACGTCAGATAGGCCTGTTCCTCAACGGTGCTGTGACCCTGACAACCGGTACAACCGAGACTCTGGTGCTGGATACAGGGTGGACGATTGCTGAGGCCAATTCCATGCCGCTCTCCTGCGATGCAGTGGTTTCTGCGTACTCAGAGCCGGTGAGCGAGCAGGTTCTGACGCTGGTGTTCGTGCTCAATTGGGCGTAAGTCATCGCTCATTTCATCAATCATTTCATCGATCAGATTGGAGGGATGACCCATGCAGGAAGAAGTGGAACAGCGTGCCGTAACGCTGGCAATCAATACGTCCAAAATGTCGGCGCGTGTACTGAAGGCTGCAATCTCCAGGTATCTGGCGCACCGTAAAGAGGTTAAGGGGCGGCAAACACGGGCAGCTCCCGTGAAACTTCGTGACAAGCCCCCCATAAAACCCATGGGTAAACAGAGCGTGAAGCAGCTCATCGGGCAGAATAAGGGCGTTGCGAGTATCGAGATCACCAACCGGAACATTAAATCCTTTGAGCGTGTGGCACGCAAGTACGGTGTGGACTTTGCGCTGAAAAAGGATCGAAGCGGGGACAAACCACGGTATCTGGTGTTCTTCAAAGCCCGGGACGGGGATGCACTGACTGCGGCATTCAAGGAATTCTGTGCAAAGGATGAGCGACACCGTGAAAAGCCTTCTATCGTCCAGACGCTGCGCAGGATGCGGGAACAGGAAGCCGGACGTGAAGCTCCGAAGGCACGTAAAAAGGAGTTGGAGGCCCGGTGAAGAAATTCTATCTCAAAAAGGCCGTAATCACGGCCATCCCCTACGTCTTCTTCGCACTGCTCGGCACGAAGCTCGGTCAGGCGTACCGTCTTACCCCGGGCACCAACTTCTCCGGCAGGATCGTCCACCTCATGGCCGGGCTCACGCTGGCGTTTGAAACGCTTCGGCCCTCTTTTCATCCCTTTGACCTGCTGATAGGAGCCGCTGCTGCGGGACTCATCCGCCTATCAGTCTATGTGAAGAGCAAAAACGCGAAGAAGTACCGCAAAAATGAGGAATACGGATCTGCCCGCTGGGGAACGCCTGCGGATATCGCGCCGTTTGTCGATCCGGTGTTTTCCAACAACGTCATCCTGACGCAAACGGAGCGTCTGATGATGTCCAACCGCCCCAAGGATCCAAAAAACGCGCGAAACAAGAATGTCCTCGTCATCGGCGGCTCCGGTTCCGGTAAGACGCGGTTCTTCCTCAAACCCAATCTCATGCAGCTGCACTCATCCTACGTGGTGACTGACCCCAAAGGTAGTGTTGTCTGCGAGGTCGGCAGGCTGCTTGAACGCAATCGCTACAAGATCAAGGTGTTCAATACCATCAACTTTGCAAAGTCCATGCATTATAACCCTTTCGCCTATCTGCACAGCGAAAAGGACATTCTCAAGCTCGTCACCACGCTCATCACAAACACCAAAGGAGACGGCAAGTCCGGGGATGACTTCTGGGTCAAGGCGGAGACGCTTCTCTATACTGCCCTCATCGGGTATATCCACTATGAGGGTGACGAGGAGGAGCAAAACTTTGCCACACTTCTTGAAATGCTCAACGCCATGGAGGTGCGTGAGGATGACGAAGACTACCAGAATCCCGTGGACCGGCTGTTTGAGAAGTTGGAGTCAGAACAACCTGACCACTTCGCGGTCAGGCAGTACCGAAAGTACAAGCTCGCCGCAGGTAAAACGGCAAAGTCCATCCTGGTCTCCTGCGGTGCGCGCCTGGCTCCCTTTGACATTGCCGAGCTCCGTGAAGTTACGATGTACGACGAATTGGAACTGGACACGCTGGGAGATCGGAAAACAGCGCTGTTTCTCATCATGTCGGACACCGATTCCACGTTTAACTTCATCATTTCCATGATCTACACGCAGCTGTTCAACCTGCTCTGCGAAAAGGCAGACGACGTATACGGCGGGAGACTCCCGGTTCATGTGCGCTGCCTGATCGATGAAGCGGCCAACATCGGGCAGATCCCGAATTTGGAGAAGCTGGTAGCAACCATCCGCAGCCGTGAGATATCGGCCTGTCTTATCCTACAGGCGCAGAGTCAGCTCAAGGCCCTGTACAAGGATAACGCCGACACCATCATCGGCAACATGGATTCCCGGTTGTTTTTGGGTGGCTCGGAACCGACAACTCTGAAAGAGCTCAGCCAGTCTCTCGGCAAGGAAACGATCGATCTTTTCAATACCGGTGAATCCCGTGGTCGTGAGGTCTCTCATTCCCTCAACTATCAAAAACTGGGGAAAGATCTTGCCAGCATCGATGAACTCGCCGTCCTCGACGGCGGCAAATGCATCCTGCAGCTGCGCGGTGTCAGGCCGTTTAAGTCAAACAAGTACGACATTACGCAGCATCCAAATTACAAGTATCTTTCCGATGCCGATCCCGGAAACCGCTTCAACATCGAGCGCTTCCTCTCAACCAGGCGAAAGCCCCGTCCCGAAGATATCTACGACGTGTACGAAATCGACGCAGACGAATCGGATGCGTCCGAAACCGCCTGATAAGGGCGGTTTTGCAATATATCAAGACAAAATGGCCGCTTTCAATACTATTACTGTTTGAAAGGAGCGCCGAATGTCTTGAATACGTGGCCTGTGTGACCATTCACACTTCATACTTCGGCGATAGAATCTATGGCATTTTTCACTTCTGCGGTCACTACCCTGCAGACTCTCGTGATTGCCCTTGGTGCGGGTCTTGGCATCTGGGGTGTCATCAATCTTCTGGAAGGGTACGGCAATGACAATCCCGGCGCTAAGTCCCAGGGCATGAAGCAGCTCATGGCCGGCGGCGGTGTCGCACTCATCGGTACCACCCTCGTCCCGCTGCTCTCCGGTCTCTTCGGTTAATTATCCTCATGTTTCCTTGCAAAAACCGGCAGGACTCCCGTATTTTGCGGGAGTCCTGCCATAAGGGAGGGGGGATTACATGGACTTGATTATGGAAGCGCTGGTTGAATGGCTCAAAGAAATCCTCGTCGGCGGTATTGTCAGCAATCTCTCCGGGATGATGGACAGCGTAAACCAGCAGGTCGGCGACATCGCCGCACAGGTCGGTGCAACGCCGCAGGGCTGGAACGGCTCCATCTACAGCATGATCCGCACGTTATCGGATAACGTGGTCATTCCCATCGCAGGCGTAATGCTGGCCTTCGTGATGACCCTCGAACTCATCGAAATGATCGTTGAGAAGAACAACATGCACGGCGACGTGGATACCTGGATGTTCTTCAAGTGGATGTTCAAGTCTGCAGCTGCGGTGATCATCGTCACCAACACCTGGAATATCGTTATGGCAGTGTTTGACGTGGGGCAGAGCCTTGTCAGCAGCGCTGCCGGCGTCATCGTCGGAGATCCGTCTCTTGACATGAGCACGGTGCTGACCGATCTGGAAACCCGGCTCATGGAGATGGAGCTTGGGCCGTTGCTGGGAATCTGGCTGCAGAGTTTCATCGTACACATCACCATGTGGGCGCTGTCCATCTGCATTTTCGTCATCTGCTACGGCAGAATGCTGGAAATCTACCTCGTTACGTCGGCGGCCGCCATTCCCATGGCATCCATGATGGCCAAAGAAAGCGGTCACATGGGGCAAAACTATCTGCGTTCCCTGTTTGCACTGGCGCTGCAGGGATTTCTCATCATGGTCTGCGTGGCAATCTACGCCGTTCTCGTACGCAGCATTGCCCTGACCGACGACATCGTGCTTGCCATCTGGACCTGTGTGGGATACACGGTTCTGCTGTGCTTTTCGCTGTTCAAGACGGGAAGCCTTG
The DNA here is from genome assembly GCA_015067675.1 of Oscillospiraceae bacterium. GTDB lineage: Bacteria > Bacillota > Clostridia > Oscillospirales > QAMX01 > SIG502. The sequence goes on along the minus strand of SVMB01000146.1, from coordinate 1,201 downwards.
CAAAGTCCGTGCTTTCTGCGCATTGATCGGAGGTGAATTCTCATCGCATACGTTTCCGTCCCCAAAGACCTGAGTGCAGTCAGGGAAAAGCTGCTGTTCAATCTCACTCGCCGGCAGCTTATCTGCTTCGGCGCAGGTTTGCTGGTGGCGCTGCCGCTTTTCTTCCTTTGCAAACGTTTTCTCAATGTCAGTGCAGCATCGCTTATCATGATCATCTCACTCCTGCCGTTTATGCTGCTGGCACTGTATGAAAAAAACGGCCAGCCTTTTGAAGTGATCCTGCGAAACATCATCCGGGTCAGTTTTCTCAGACCAAAGGTCAGGCCCTATCAGACCAACAACTTCTATTCAATCCTTGAACGGCAGGAGCTGCTGGATCAGGAGGTATATACCATTGTCCGAAAAGGTTCGTCTCAGCCGCGCTGACCGGAAGGACATCCGCGCGGCCATTACAAGAGCCCAAAGAAAGGACAAACACAGTAAGACTGCCCAGGACAGCATCCCGTTTGAGCGTATGTGGCCCGACGGGATCTGCCGCGTCACTCCGACGTTTTATTCCAAGACAGTACGATTCAGCGATATCAACTATCAGCTCAGCCTCAACGAGGACAAAACCGCCATCTTTGAAGGCTGGTGCGACTTTCTCAACTACTTCGACAGCTCCGTACGCTTTCAGCTCTCCTTCATGAACATGACTGCAGACAAGGAAAGCTACGGCAGGAGCATCGTCATCCATTCCCGAAACGACGCCTTTGACGATATCCGTCGCGAGTATGCCGACATGCTGCGCGGTCAGCTTGAAAAGGGAAACAACGGCCTTGTGAAAACCAAGTACCTGACCTTTGGCATCGAGGCAGAAAACGTGAAAACCGCAAAGCCACGGCTTGAGCGCATCGAGACGGACATCCTGAACAATTTCAAGCGTCTGGGCGTGGCGGCAGAGCCGCTGAACGGCAAGGAACGACTCCGGCTGATGCACGCGATGTTTCACATGGACGAACAGGTTTCTTTCCGTTTTTCGTGGGACTGGCTCGTTCCCTCCGGGCTTTCAGTCAAGGACTTCATCGCGCCGTCTTCTTTTGAGTTCCGAAACGGCAGAACCTTCGGCATGGGCAGGAAAATCGGTGCGGTGTCCTTCCTGCAGATTCTCGCCCCGGAGCTCAACGACCGGATTCTGGCAGACCTTCTCGACATGGAGTCA
>SVMB01000025.1 GCA_015067675.1 Oscillospiraceae bacterium | reverse complement strand
CTGGCAGCATGAAGCAGTCGGAACGTAAAGAATTCCAAGATAAGTTTGTGAATAGAGAGATTCAAGTGCTTTGTGCCTGTGATCTGCTCAACGAGGGCTGGGACTGCCCGGAAACCGAAGTGCTGTTCATGGCAAGACCCACCATGTCCAAAGTGCTTTATACCCAGCAGCTGGGGCGTGGTATGCGTCTATTTGAGGGAAAAGAAAGCCTCATGGTCTTTGATTTCGTGGACAATGCCAGCCAGTATAACATGCCGCAATCGCTACACAGGTTGTTTAAGTTGCAAGAATATAAGCCAGGTCAATTGGCTGTTGCTCCCAGTGGACAGAGGGCGGCGGAAGCCGAGCTGTATGCTAAGGGTGAGAAACCAGAGGCTTTGATTGATTGGCCTGTGGATGCCACCGACTACGAGCTGGTGGATATCTTCAATTGGCAAGAAGAAGCCGAAGGCATGATCTCTCAAATGGAGTTTGTTCGCCGCGTAGATGTGCAGACGGAAACTATCGAACGATATGTCCGCGAGGGAAAGCTGGTACCGGATCTTGTTGTACCCATAAGTGAGCATCGCACCTTCAAGTATTTCAAGGAAGAAAGTTTGAAGAAATATGCTGAGCAGTACGGCTGGACAATCATCGACGATTCCAACCGTAAGGATATGTTCATGGATATGATTCGACAGATGGATATGAGCTATTCTTATAAACCGGTACTGATAAAGGCGATTATGCTCTATGCGGATGAAAAGGGCCGAATCAAACTGGATGATATCGTAGCCTATTTCAAATCTTACTATGAAGGTCGACGCGCAGCGGGATTGCCGGTTGAAAAGAGAAATAGTATCTTTGCTAAAGGTGGATATACCGATAAAGAAGTCGAGAGAAATATTCTCTCCAATCCGTTCAAACGCTTCGAGGATATGCAGATGCTGAGACATACCAAGACGCTGGGCATTGTACAGGTGGATGAGGCGGTTTGGAAGCGATTGAGCAAAGATGAGAAAGCTGAAATCGATAAAATATGTGATGAAAAGTTAAACGGGTATTTTTTGAGGTGTAGTAAGAAATAATTGTCAAAAGATCTCCTCGACTCCCCGAAATAGCCGACATAGAATGTTTTGGTAAAAAGTAATTATAAATAATCAAGAGAAGTGGAGCGGCTTATCTATACGATAAGCCGCTCCACTTCTTACGTGTTTTCAGTTTTCCGTGGTTCTCTTCTGCGTATCTTATAAAATCCAGGACGAGACTCATCTTCAACGTATTCAAATATCCAGCCTTTTTTCCTAAATGCACCAAGGATGCTTTCGTTTTGCGGGGTTATCTCAAATTTTGGCTTGCTGTGAGAATCAAATATTCTGACATACTCGTGAAGGTTGAGCGCAGATAGATACTTACATGCTTCGGTTTGTTCTATGTGCGGAAGCATAGTTACAAAAAGGCGTATACGTTTTTCAAGAGCCAAGTCAGAATCTATGAGGATTGTCTCCTTTAGTGATATGGCTGCAGTATTTGGAGCCAGAATAATATCTTCAATATTTTCTTTTGCATTTTTGAAGATTATCTCCTGAATTTCGGCCTGCTGTTCACTGTAAGATTTATAGAGAACACTCATATCTTCTTGAGCCAAATTATGTGTAAGTATGTATACACAAACTTGTGTTGAATAATTCTTCCCGACTATTGAGATTTCGTCATCGGAATACTCCAAGAGTTTAAGTTTGATAGCATCAGAGATGTCCCACGGGAGTATTTCCAAAAGCTCCGATTGAATAAACAAATCGGGGGTCATCATACTTGTGTATTCATCAATATTTTTCTTGATAAAGGCGGAAATGACGGCGGGATATTCAGTACGCATATATCTTAGAGTATCTGGGTTCATCCGAATGATATTATTCAGTATAAGAATATTTACTTTGGATTCATGGATATTGGGGATGCTAAAAGCCTCATAGTAACGATGGAGAGAATTAAGTATGCTGGTGTACTGAGAATCAAGGATTTCGTTGCAAACTATAGTTTTGCTGAACAAAGAGCTACTTTGTTCTTCTGTGAGTGAAATATCTGCAGACGAAAAGTCCAAAAGATGATCTGCGCTGTTAATAAAGCTGATAAGCGCGGAATCGAATCCATCTGCGATACAGAAGTAATCCAATACATTCTGCTCGGAACGGATGAGGATGCTTGTACCCAGCAGCGCCGCCCAAATCGAATGATCTGTTATGGAAGATAATGTGTGCAAAGGAGTAATCAAAGATTTGATGTAATCTTCTTTTTGCGATTTGCTTATGTCTGCGCAGTTCAGTAAGTCGACGGCAACGTATTCATCATCAAGAATTCTTCCGTTACATTCCTGCAAAAGAATATCGACATACTCGGGCATGTTATTGTTTATACGCCTGTATAGAGGAGAATTCTTGTCACAGCAGATGATGGTATAGCTCTTGTGCATGATATCTTCAGCACTATCGATTTGCCACACGTTTTTTAAGAACATGGCTATATTCCTGTAGTTCAGCTCATATAAATCGTTTTCATATACAGCCAGTAGGAGACTTTTTTCAGAACAATCATAGTCAATTTCCGGGAAACAGACATTTAGTTGCTTGAATGCAGAAATCAACTTTTTGACGTGAGGAGATTTGATGGCCAAATAGTCGTTAGCCTCATTAATATATTCTGTAAAAGCTGCATTTTCGTTGACCTTATCAAGTGTGGTGGAATCCACAAAATGCAGAGTATGCACAGAAAAACGCCGTAACTGTTCGCTGCTGAAACCATCTTCGCCCTGCATATCAACAAACAGCGAGGGCCATTGTTTGTTGAAAATTTGAATAAAGAGTGGCATATGCGCTGTACAGTTAAAATATTGGGAAATAAAAGAATACTTCTTAGAATTGCGGAGCTGTGATACAAAATGCGTCAAATGTTCGGAAGAGCTTTTCTTGCTCAAAAGATAATCACAGAGCATAAAATTTTGGGTTTCTTCTTGGTCGAAATCATTTGGCTGCAAACGGGAAAAGACCATTTCCGGCGACTTCAACTCATAATTGTAGGGCTTTGCCTTTTTATCAGTTATACTACGGAGAAATGTCTTATCAACGCGGGAGAGGCTGTTCTCATAGAAATAGGTCATGTAGTCTGCGTAGGTTTCATCAATGTATCCATTTCGGATAAGATACTTAACAAGCGCAAAGTATTCGCTTCCCTTGATTTCTTTGAAGTCATTTCTTTTACCAATTTCGTTGGTAACTGTCAGGCCGAAAATTTCATCAATGTTTTCTCTGGTGATAACAGAAGCAAGCGAAGCGCATTCAATTTGTTGGAGTGCCTCTTCGTATTCGGCAATTTGCCCTTCCAATGCTTGAATAGCTCCGTCTTTTCTGTCGTTGATTGCCTGTAATCTTCTGTCATAATCAGCTTGGTCAGAATCACTTAATCGCGAAGAGTAATGATTTCTTTTGGGCTTAAAAATGAGATCTAACTCGCTTTTTGACGTAGCAAGCTCGGTGTTTGCATCTGCAATGCGTTTTCTTGTGGCCTCGATCTTGGATTTGAGTTCAGCACATGTATTCTCAATGAAATTTCTCTTGTTATCAAAAAGAGCATATACAAATCCTTTGTTGAGCTGCAAATCGCTAAAATCTCGAGGGAAAAGATTTTTATAAGTGACTAACGCAAACATTTTGTTGTAATCAAGCTCAGTGGTATTTAACCTGTTATAGTAGACCAGGAACTCATTACAGATATTTTTGAGCAACCGCATATCATCCACATACAAAGAGATACCCTGCAAAAATCCCTCATTGAACTCTGAGAGTAGGCCGTTCTTTTCGAGATGAGAAATAAACTGGTTGTAGGAATTGGAACTGTCTACGACTGGCACTACAGGGATAATGCAGTCAAAGAATTTCGTTCGGTCCTTAGAAACGAAAATGTCATCACGCAGCAAATAGAAGAATCGGAGAACGGGTTTATTATCTTTCTTTCGTTGGAGATTAACAAGGGTATTAATTTCGCGCAACCTTTCGAAAATCCTGCTTGCATCAAAACGATCCATATCCTCAAATACAACTACATCTTCATCGACATTTTCAAAGAGGTATAGTACTTCGTTGAGATATTTATCGAAATAAGAGTCATCGCTTTCTTCGAAAATTTCAATTTCATTTCCCTGGAAGCTTAGCTTCTTAAAAATGCTTTTATTCTTTTGGGCTAAAAGAATGCGGAAAAAGAAAAAGCATACGATAGCAAAGCAAGCCACTCCACTGATAAGAAGAGTCTCTTTGGCAGTGGTCGGGTTTAGACAGTTTTGAATTCTTCCTTCGGAAAGAGAGCCAATGAACTGGGACCAATTGTCAAAAAACAGAATGTGCAATAAAGACAACAGGAAAACTGCTGTCGCTACAGTGTACCCAAAGAGGGGCCAATTCCCTGTAGACTTCTTTACTCTAAAATTGGTTTGAGGGATCTTCTCAGTTGGTATCTGATGGATTAGCTGATTTAGTATTTTCCCCTCAAGCACTGAATTCTTAATAGGCTCATCAGAGTTATTCCTATCCTGGGCATCCTGAAAATGAGATAAAGAAATGTGCATAAATTTTGTGCTGGGATGTTTAGATTTATAAGAGGCAAGCACACTGCTCTTGCCTGCACCATAGGCGCCGGAAATAGCAACATTTCTTACATCGTCATGTTTGAAAACAAAATCTATGGCTGACTCGTAGACGCTAATATCGCTGTCGTTTACAGGCGTCAGCTTTTCAAAAATATAAGTTTTGGGGTCTGCCATTTTATATCCTCCCTAATAAGATATAATGGAAAAGCCGCACGGAAATACCGTACGGCTGCCTTGGTGGCACATGGCCTACCGTTATTCAATTATACCCTATTTCGACGGATTATTCAATCTGGAGGGTTATATAAAGAGATCCTAAAAAATGATGTGAGTGGCGAGGTTGTTTCGCAACGGAACTACTCATCAAAGTGTGCCAAATTAATTACAGTCTTCTTTTGATGAGTTGCCATCTCTGCAAACTGAGCTGCACCACCCCAGGAGTGGGTGATGTAGATCACGACATAATCGGACTGCCTGAGCATCCACTTGTTGCGCCATGAGATGGCGAAACGTGGATGGACGGTTTCGATGCCCTCCGGGAGCATAGTGTCGGAGTAATCGCGGGTATCAAACTCGTCTCGTTTTTGGGGTATACGCTCCAAAACGACGGCGTAATTGATATGGGGGTATACCGACACAAGCTCCTTTAGAACAGAGCGAACAATAGCATCGTATACTCCTTGCTGACCAACATAAAACATATCTACGGCGTGGTTTTCGATCAGATCAATCAGAACCTCACGCAGCTTTGGTTTAATTGAACTCGGACAATCACGATGTCCGAAGAAAGTACAGGCAGACATTCCAATACCTCCGCAAACAAACTACCCATATTCGGGTACATCTATTCTAACGCAAGTATATTTTGAGAGTCAACCCGTATACGGGTAATCTACCCGAATTCCGTTGATATCATTTTATTAACCCACAAATGGGTAATGATATTGGCGAGGATGGTGGTTATGGAATATTCGGAGCTGTATGTCAAAAGAATTCGAAAGCTGTGTAAAGAGCGAGGCATTGCAATTAACAAGCTTGCTACGATGAGCGATGTAAAGCAGTCTACTCTGGACAATATCGTCCGTGGCCTGACGAAGAATCCGCGTGTAAAAACGCTTCATAAAATTGCGCTGGCATTTAACATGACGTTGGCCGAATTTCTCGATTTTGATGAGTTGAACGACTATTCCTTTGATGACGATCAGGAAGACTGATCTGTAGGAGGCACGTATGAGTATTCGATTGAAAAAATTCTCCTACAGATATGCGGAAGAAGTCTTTAACGCAAAACTTGGTATCAAGAACGAACTGGAAGACATTCTGTATGACTGTACGAAGGATCTTTCTGTGCTTTCGCGCCCGGAGTTCAATAAAATTTTAGATGCGGAATTTAAAAAGCGTGGATGGTTGTGTCAGCCTCAGGTTTTTGATAATGACGACGATGCATATGCGCGCTTTGACTTTATGAAGGATCGCATTGGCGTTGAAGTTCAGTTTGGACATGCGTCTTTCATTGGCATCGACTTGTTAAAATTCCAGGTTGCCTCATATTCTGGCTTGGATTCCATTGATTTTGGCATTTACATTACAACGACCAAAGCATTTCAGAAGCATCTGAAGAATACATATGGTTTGAAATGGGAAGGCTCGCTGTCGTTTGAGAAAGTCACCAGATATCTGCCGCATATCAGGAGCGCCATTCAGATCCCAATTTACGTTATCGGAATTGATATCTAATAAAGAGAGCCTGTAGTATTCGCAATGAATACTACAGGCTTTTTGCTATGCAATTAGAACTTCTGTCCCTCGCGGACGGTGTTGAGGTATTCTTGCAGGCGACCGGTGAGGATGAGCTCCACATAGGACTCCGGTTCGTTATAGATCAGGAAGTCCAGTTCGCGGCGGTCGAGCCATGTTTCGGCAAGCTCATTTTCCACAGCAAGGCAGTCAATTGAGAGATGGCTGCCATCGGAGAGGATGGATTCTACTCGGTTAGTATCGAAATCAAAGCGACAGTTACGGAAGTACATTGTCAATCCTCCTTATAGTCCTCGGGTTTATAGCGCTGGGCGTATTCCTGCAGCTTCTGCAGATCGATCTGGGCTTGGAAGCGGGCCTGTGCTTCGAGGCAGGGGGTGAACAGAGTGGACTTGTCCATATCCCATTCCCGGATACCTTTGAGATACTCGGTTCGCCGCTTGTCATCGAGGATGAAGGGGGTGATCTCGTGGCGCAGGCACTCCTTGAACATGAGCAGCCGACCGAGGCGACCGTTGCCATCGGTGAAGGGATGGATACGTTCGAAGCGCACATGGAAGTCCAGGATCTGCGCCAGCTCCACCTTGTCCAGACTCTCGTACTCTGCGATCAGGACGTTCATTTGGGAGTTTATATTCTTTGGCGGCGTGGTTTTGGTCTTGCCCAAGATACAGGCCTCTCTGCGGTATTCGCCCGGATGGAACAGGAGCTTGCGCTCCGCCATGGTACCGTAGCTGAGCATGGTGTGCAGCTTGCGGATGTAGGATTGAGAAATTCGCACTGTGGCCGTATCGATGATGTGGCTGACACAGGCAATGTGGTTGTATGCCTCGATCAGATCATCCACCTTGATGGGCTCAAAGCCCGTGGAAACCTTGCCTTTCTTATAGACTTCCTCCACCTGGGTGAGCATGAGCCGGTTGCTGGCCAGACGGTTGGAGCTGTAGCAGAAGTTGATTTGTATGTAATCGTAGAGACCGTGATAGATCTTCTTAGTACGCTGGCGCTGCAGCTGCTTCACAAGCTTGGGAAGTGAAGGTGCAACCTGCTTCTTTCTTGTTGGACGCGCTGTCCCTTCTGGCACAAACCAAGCGCCTTCTTTTTGAACTGCGCCGGGGATTCTACCGTCACGACAGTACCGACGAACCATTTGCTCGGTGGTATTCCATAAAACCGAGACTTCTTTTGTTGTCAAATAGTCCATAAATCAAGTTCCTTTCTTGTTGGTATTGCACAAAAACCGCGTTACTTTTCGGTTTTCGCGTTACTTTTCTGACCAGAATTTTGACCAGAATTAGGGCGAAACACCTTGTACAGAATGAAACTTTATAGATTTATCTTGAATATAACTGGACTATATGGACGGATTAGATGAATAAGACGAATAAATATACCCAAGGGAGCCCATGGCATTCAAGAGGCCAGCGGTTCGATCCCGCTTATCTCCACCAAAGGTTCCGAAGCCGTAAGGTTTCGGAACTTTTCTTTTTACTCATGCACCCCGGGAATCTCACCGCTCGCGGTTCGATCCCGCTTATCTCCACCAAGACCATATAATCCGAACCTGACGCCAATCGGCGATGGGTTCGGATTTTTGGTTTATATCGAGGATATCGCCGTGTTGCAAAATGCAGGAGGCAAGCCTTGATGGGCTTGCCTCCTGTTTGTATTATGCAGAGCTGTATCTTAATCGGAGTTTGGCTCCTCTGTCTTATCACGTCTTTCCTGCCATTCTTTGAATGACTGCTTGCCTTCCTCGGTTTCGTAGAAATCCCTGATAACCGGCAGAAGGCTTCTGGCAATGGAATCGATGACGTAGTCCGGGATTTCCATGCCGCTGGAGGTGAGATTGGATTTTGCTTTGTTACCCAAGGCGATCTCCTTTGCGTAGTCACAGATGATTGGTTCAGATCGTGTCTTAGGTATCTTGAGTGGTAATTAAGTTCTCGCTATCACATCCTTTACAGAAAATAAAATGCACAGCCCACTGTCAGAAGGATAGTCTCCGTCAGCGTCTGTGCGTGTCTTAGGTATCTTATAGATAAGTGTACCACAAATCTTTACATCTGTCAACGCATCCGACCACTCTAATTGCGCGAGAGGGCATCACTTTGCGGTGATGCCCTCTCGTTTTTGCTTTTGATTTTTGCACGATCACATTGGTTAGTTTTAAGTCTGAAAATGGAGCGTGTGTTCCATTTTTAGGCATATAAACTACCGAGGCATTAGCCTACATAAGCCGCTGCTACTTTTCCGAAATGGGAACATGCGGTCAGACTGCCGACATGAATTTTGCATTTCAGATCGGCAGCACACCTGAACATATTGGAGAATGACATGATGATAATGGTCTGGAGACATGCGAAATCCAACGGTACTAATGAGAACCGACCTTGCAAGCAGTGCATCAAGGGGCCTTTTTGGTCCCCGATGCGGACTTGTCAGTGCAGCATCCCAGAAACCCTTTAATGCTTTCTTCGAAAGTAGCGGCGCATACGGGGATGCTTTGGACAAACTTATATCATTATAAGCTATTCTATCAATCACTTTTATGATGTATAGGTCGAGAATCAATGTTGAAGTAGTATCTGACGTGATATTTACTTGAATGATGTCGTAAAGGGTAGTATAATAATAGCATAATCTGTCAGCAGAAACGGAGTAACACGGATAATCATCCTGCAAACGTTGACATGCATAAGAAGCTCGTGGGAAGCTGAACCGGATGGCCGGCTTACTTATCAAACATTATTATAATAGAGGTCCATTATGATTACAGGCGTTATCAGAAACAAAATCGACAAGATCTGGACGGACATCTGGGCGGGCGGCATCACCAACCCTCTCACCGTCATCGAACAGCTCACCTATCTCATGTTCATTCGTTCCCTTGACGAGAAGGAACTGGAAAACGAAGAGTTTGAAAACATGTCCGGCGAGCCTATGCCGAAAATCTTCCCCCAGTCTGCCGCCGGGCAGTCCATGCGTTGGAGCAAGTTCAAAAACAACGACCCCCGGCAGATTTTCGACATTATCTCCCAGCGGGTATTCCCCTCCATCAAAAACCTGAAATACGGTCGCCTGCCGGACTTCAATGCCAGTGGTGAACTGGAAGAGATCCCGGACGATCCCACCAAGTCCGACGACGGCAACACGGCATTTGCCCGCTACATGAGCGACGCCATGTTCCTCATCCCCACGCCGCAGGTACTGCAGAAGATCATCACCGGTCTCGATGACCTTTACGAGCACGACATTGCCGATCTCGACATGCAGGGTGACCTCTATGAGTACATGCTCGGCAAGCTCGCAACCGCCGGTCAGAACGGACAGTTCCGCACGCCCAAGCACATCCGTGAGATGATGGTGGAGCTGCTGCGTCCCACGCCCGACGACATCATCTGCGACCCCGCATGCGGCACGGCAGGCTTCCTGGTTTCTGCGGCAGAATACATCCGCGCGCATTACGAAGACACCATGACTTCCGAGCAATGGGAGCACTTCGCCGGGCCTGCCTTCACAGGCTTTGACACCGACCGCACGATGCTGCGCATCTCTGCCATGAACCTGATGCTCCATTCCATCACCACTCCCAACATCGACTACAAGGACAGCGTATCCAAACAGAACCAGATCAGTGACCGGTTTACCATGTGCCTCGCCAATCCACCGTTCAAGGGCACCATCGACGCCGAAAGCATTCATGACAACCTCAAAGCCGTTACCAACACCAAGAAGACGGAGCTGCTCTTCCTCGCCCTCTTCCTGCGCATGCTTCAAAAGGGCGGTCAGTGCGCCTGCATCGTCCCCGACGGTGTACTGTTCGGCTCTTCTACCGCCCACAAGGCTATTCGCCGGGAGCTTATTAAAAACCACCAGCTCCGGGCGGTGATCTCCATGCCCTCAGGCGTATTCAAGCCTTACGCAGGCGTATCCACGGCGATCCTCATCTTCACCAAGACCGGCGCCGGCGGCACAGACAAGGTATGGTTCTACGACATGCAGGCCGACGGCTTCTCTCTTGACGACAAGCGCACAGCCATCGCCGAGAACGACATTCCCGACATCATCGCCCGGTTCCACAACCCTGACGGCGAAGCTGCCCGTGCGCGCACCGAGCAGAGCTTCTTTGTGCCGAAGCAGGAAATCGTGGACAACGGCTATGATCTGTCCATCAACAAGTACAAGAAGACGGAATATGTGGCGGTGGAGTACGCTTCGACTGCAGAGATTATGGCAGAGCTGCAAGAGTTGGAGATGGAGATCACCCGTGGGCTTGCGGAGTTGGAGGAGATGCTGTGATGGCGAACAGTGGAAAGAGTAAGGGTAGCTTTTATATGGCCATGCATGAAGCAGATGGCTTTTTCGAAATTGCGGCATTATGTGATGAGCATTATCTACAAAATGATGTGGCCAGTAATCTTCTGTTTCCGTTTGTAATTAATCTTTCTTTCGCATGTGAAGCGTATATAAAAGCCATAATGATACATTATTCACCCACAAATGAATTTGAACATGGACATAACCTCAAGGATTTATTCGCAATGTTGCCACAGCATTGCTGTCAAGAAATTGAGGCTAATTACCGAAATGAAGTAATCGGTGCAAATCAATATATTGATTTACACTCGTTGCTTGATGCCTATGGAAACTCTTTCGTAGAATGGCGTTATGGTTTTGTCACTTCAGGTAATGATTTAGAGATTCATTCTACGAATATGAGCGCATTTGCGCGTTGCTTGAGGCAACATTGTAATCAAATCAACGATAAGTTGCTCTCTCGAATTAGTGACGGAATTATGAGCGCATTTAAAGGATGATAAAAATGACGAAACTCGGAGATATCTGCACATTCCAATCTGGCGGTACTCCGTCTAAAGCTAACAAAAAATATTACGGTGGCTGTATACCGTGGATAACTACAGTAGCTTTAAACAGCTCCATGATTAACGAAAGTAATTCCGTTGAATGGATCACCAAACAAGCGATTGAAGAAAGTGCCGCAAAAATAGTACCAGCAAATTCAATAATGGTAGGAACACGTGTCGGCGTTGGCAAAGTTGCAATCAATACGGTTCCTATGTCTACAAGTCAAGATATTGTTTCTTTGATTGAAATAGATGAAGATCACTGGAACAAAAAGTATATCTGCAAGTTCATCTTGAGCAAAAGCAATTACCTCAACAGTCAGGCAAGAGGTGCCACAATCAAAGGAATCAGGATCGACACTTTGGCTGACTTGCATTTGCCGAAGGTGACTTTAGATGAACAAGATAAAACCGTGAACGTGCTTGATGTTGTAGACAACCTCATTACCCTCCGCAAGCAGCAGCTTGTAAAACTGAACGAGTTGGTCAAAGCACGATTTGTCGAGATGTTTGGGGATATAACCCAAAACAAAAAGGGATGGGAACAATATACATTTTCCGATATTGCTACTTCTCGGCTTGGAAAGATGCTTGATGCAAAACAACAGACAGGCAAATATGCGTATCCCTATCTTGCAAACTTCAATGTTCAATGGTTTAGATTTGAAATTGAGAACTTGAATAAAATGGATTTTAACGAGGCAGACAGACAGGAATTTGAACTCCGTGAGGGAGACTTGTTAGTTTGCGAGGGTGGAGAAATCGGTCGTTGTGCCGTTTGGCATAACGAGATCCAACCCTGTTATTTTCAAAAGGCACTTCATCGCGTGCGCTGTAATCAATATATTGTATTGCCTGACTATATGGCTTGGTGGTTTAAATATAATTGTGACCATAAAGGGTTTGCGGCAATAGAAGGAGCGAAAGCAACTATAGCACATTTGCCTGGTGCAAAATTAAAAGCTCTGAAGGTAACTGTGCCACCGATAGAACTACAAAAGCAATTTGTGGCGTTCCTAAAACAGATCGACAAATCAAAATCGGCCGTCCAGCAGAGCCTGGACAAGCTTGAGACGTTGAAAAAGGCGCTGATGCAGAAGTATTTTGGGTGATGGGAGGAATTTTCCCTTGATAGAAATTATAAATACACTCGGCCCTTCTTTTATCGGTTTGTTTGGCGTTTTTATTGGTAGCATCATCTCCATGCTTGTTCAACGACAAAAAAGCATTAACGATTTACACAAGCAGATATACATCGAATACTTAACTGCATATACAAATATTAAAGCCGATAGTTCCAATTTCGAAAACATTATACACTATCGAGAATCTGCAAATAAAGCAGCACTGCTTGCAAGCAAAAAAGTAATAGAAGATATCAAACTTCTTCATAAAAATTGTCTTTTTGATGGCGTGCTAAATGACAAATCACCTGAGGAACGAGCAAAGTTATTCGAAGAACATGAGCGCAAGATCATAAACGATATGCGAAAAGATTTAAGGATACGCGGTTGCGTTCCGGAAGATTGGCATATATTTAATATTTACAACAATAATTGATACATCCGAGGTGATCCCATGCAAACAAACTTCTCCTTCCTGATTCCCCAAACTGCATACGCGCTCTTCACCTCTGCTGCCGTGGAAGCCGAGAAGGTCTTCACCACCTCCCCCGCCATGTGCGCCGTCGGCTGCCGTAAGGCGCTTGAGCTTGCCGTCAAGTGGGTCTATGCCGCTGATAATACCATCCAGGCACCTTATAAGGATAACCTGCAGTCTCTCATCCATGAGCCGTCCTTCCGCTTCGCCGTGGATTATAATACCTGGGGTAAGCTGCCGTTCATCATCAAACTCGGCAATCTCGCCGTCCATACCGAGCGCAGCGTCAGTCAGGCCGATGCACTGGATGCGCTGCATGGATTGTTTGAGTTCATCCAGTGGGTGGATTACTGCTATGGTACCGACTATGAGGAGAGAACGTTTGACCCGGCGCTGATTCCTGCCGAGAAGGTTGTTGTCGATACCCGGAAGATCCGTGAGCAGGAGAATCTGTTGGGTGAGAAGGATGCCGAGATTGAGGAGCTGCGCCGCAGAATTGAGCAGATGGCCGCCGAGATCACCTCTGCCCGTGAACAGCACAAGCAGGAGCGTACTTTCGTTCCCGACGAGCTTTCCGAGTATGCGACCCGCAAGCGCTACATTGACGTGGACATGAAAGCCATGGGCTGGAAGTTTGACGGTATCGATGCAGATGTGCAGGAGGAGTATGCCGTTGAGGGCATGGCCGGGGTAGTCGGCCAGATGGGCTATGCGGACTACGTGCTCTTTGGCAAGGATGGTCTGCCGCTGGCGGTCGTGGAGGCCAAGCGCACAAGCCGTGATGCCAATGTGGGGCGCAAGCAGGCGATGCTGTACGCCGATTGCCTTGAGCGTAAGTTCGGCCGCCGCCCCATGATGTTTACCACTAACGGGTTTGAGACGTATTTCTGGGATGATCTGTCCGTTCCCCAGCGCAAGGTCAGCGGTATTTTTTCAAAGGATGACCTGCAGAAGCTGATGAACCGGCGTTCTGAGCGTCTTGCATTGAACGATATCCCGATTGATGACAAGATCACCGATCGATATTATCAGAAAGAAGCCATCCGTGCCGTTTGTGCGCAGGTCGAGCGCGGATTTCGCAAACATCTGCTGGTCATGGCCACCGGTACCGGCAAGACCAGAACCGCGTCCAGCCTGACCGATGTGCTCAGTCGTGGTGGGCATGTTACGAATATCCTTTTCCTTGCCGACCGCACGGCGCTTGTCAAGCAGGCCAAGGATGACTTCAGGAATTACCTGCCGGACATGTCCCTGTGCAATCTCTGTTCCAACAAGGATGATCGTCAGGCGCGTATTGTTTTTTCCACCTATCCAACTATGCTCAACGCGATAGATGACACCAAGACCAGGGATGGGCTGCGTATGTTCACCCCCGCCCACTTTGATCTCATCATCATCGACGAGAGCCACCGCAGTATTTTCAGGAAATACCGCGCCATTTTCGAGTATTTTGACGCTATTCTGGTAGGCCTAACCGCTACGCCCAAAACAGACGTCGACCGCAATACCTATGACTTCTTCGAGATGGAGCACGATGTTCCCACCTATGCCTACGACTACGAGACGGCCGTGCAGCAGGATCATGTGCTGGTGCCTTACTATAACTATGAGGTCAAGACGAAGTTCCTTGAGGACGGCATCACCTATGACGATCTTTCCGACGAGGACAAGGAGCGCTATGAGGATGACTTCATCGAAGACGGCCTGATGCCTGATTTCATTCCTTCAGCCGAGCTTAACAAGTTTGTTTTCAACGAGTCTACCGTTGACACTGTGCTGCAGGATTTGATGGAACGCGGCATTCGTGTCGCCGGTGGTGACAGGCTTGGCAAGACCATCATTTTTGCTCAGAACAAGCGTCACGCCGAGTTTGTCGTCGAGCGTTTTAACAAACTGTATCCCAAACACGGTGCATTTGCGCAGCGTGTCATCTGCGATGATGCATACGCCCAGACGGTCATCGACGATTTCAAGAATCCCGAAAAAGAGCCGATTATAGCCGTATCTGTTGATATGATGGATACCGGCATTGACGCTCCTCAGACGGTTAATCTGGTGTTTTTCAAGAAAGTACGCTCCAAGGCGAAGTTCTGGCAGATGATCGGACGTGGCACCCGCCTGTGTAAGGGTCTTTCCTGTGTCGATCAGATTGACGGTGAGTACACAGATAAGCGTCGCTTCCTGATCTTCGATTACTGCGGCAACTTTGAGTATTTCCGTGCCCATAAAGAAGGTTACGAAACCCGCGAGACCAAATCTCTCAGTGAAAACATATTCAGCAAGCAGATCAATCTTCTCCGCCTTCTGCAGGACAGTGCCTATGCAGAGGACAAGCTCCGGAACTGGCGTGAAGAGCTGGTAAACGGATGTCACAAGCAAATAATATCTTTAAATCACGAATTGGTGTCGGTTCGGCTCAAGCTCCGTTACGTTGAAAAATTCAGCGTCAGAGAGGCATTTGCGCTTCTTGATCCCACCGACGAGAAAGAGCTTACACAGCAGATTGCACCTTTGGTTAGCTTGGATGAGACCGACGAATACGCAAAGCGGTTTGACAACTTCATGTACGGTCTGATGCTCGCGCAAATGGAGAAGAAACCCATCCTCAGATATGCCAGAAAGCAGCTCTGCGATATAGCTGCACTGCTGGAACGCAAAACAAGTATTCCGCAGGTCAAAGAAAAACTCCCGCTCATCAAAGAAATTCAAACCGATGTATTCTGGGATTCCGGCGATCTGTTACATCTTGAGTTCGTACGCAAAGAATTGCGTGACCTGATGAACTTCCTGATTGGTAGTGGCGATCGTCCTATCATATTCACAAAACTGGCTGACCCGGTAATCGACGTTCAGGAAGGAAATCCGCTTGATCCTGCCTATGACTTCGAAGATTACCGTGCCAAGGTAAACCGTTATGTAAACGAGCACAGTGATCATGCAGCGATACACAAGCTCACACATAATATCCCGTTGACATCCAACGACTATTCTGAGCTTGAACGCATTCTTACCGAAGAGCTGGGCAGCCGAGAAGATTATCAGCGTGAGTATGGCGACACTCCCTTTGGCTTGCTGGTTCGAAAAATCGCCAAACTTGATCACGACGCTGCCATGGCAGCGTTTTCGGATTTCATCAACGATCAGTCGCTGAACCAGAAGCAGATAGCTTTCGTCCACAAGATAATCAGCCACATTGAGCAGAACGGTTACATGGATAACGTCATGGAACTGCAAAAACCGCCGTTTGACAAGCCGGTAGGGTTCGTGAAATTATTCGATGCTCATACCCGTGCGGCTATTATGGCAGCAATCAAGCGCATCAAGGATAATGCCACATTTGCAATTGTCGCTTAATGGACTGATTTTTCATCCTGATTCTCCTCCACCTTGCAAGTCTCAAATGATTATGTCAATATAGGATTGTATCCCCCATTTTGACTCGTTTTGCAAAGGAGTGACCACCACGCAAATCGTAGGCGAGATCCTGCTCAAGTACGCCGACTGCTTCGACGTGTCCATGGTCTACATATTCGGCCGCAATGACGTTACGATCCTGACCACCTACATCGACCGTGCGCTGTCTGCCAGAACTGCTGACCGCCCAGAATTCCAGCGAATAATTCAGGACAGCGAAAAGAAGCTGTTCGATGTGGTACTCGTTTACAAGCTCGACCGATTCTCCCGCGATCGTTACGACAGTGCGCACTATAAGCGGATTCTCAAAAAGAACGGCATCCGTGTTCTCTCTGCGAAAGAGAACATCTCCGAAGGACCGGAGGGCATCATCCTTGAATCCATGCTGGAAGGTTATGCTGAGTACTACTCCGCCGAGCTATCCAAGAAGATTCACCGGGGACAAAAGGAAAACGCGCTCAAGGGCAAAAACAACGGCGGCGGAGTTCCGATGGGCTATCTGCTTGATCGTGAAACCCAGAAGCTGGTGATTGATCCTGAGACTACCCCTATCGTGCTTGAAGTGTTCACACGGTATGCCGACGGTTACACGATTCGTTCCATCGTCGAAGATTTCAATAAGCTCGTACTGACGTACAACTTCAGGGGCTGCACGCAGACGATCGGGCTGTCGGATATTGAGGACGCATTTGGTTCTGATTTGACCGCTTATCTCCAAACAGAAAGCCGCCGTACATTCTGTACGGCGGCTGATGCTTTTGGGCCTGGTATTTATGGATAATCAGTTCCAGTAGTCCGTTTCATGGGGGAGGTTTATATCACGCTTGTGAAATACAGCCACTCCACCGCTTTTTATCTGCTTCTCGTAGTCTTTCAGCGTCCTGAACGCGTATTTGCCCAGATACAGGATCACCGGCATGTTAATGATGGTCATTCCGCCCATCAGAACGTCGGCAATGTCCCAAAGCAGATCGGCGCTGAGTCCCGCTCCGACAAAAATTGCAAGAGAGGCTATCACATAGCTGGTGTTTCTGAAAACGTTTCCGGGCTCTTTCCCGAGCAGATAAATAATCGTTCGGTCTACATAATACAGATTCCCCAGAAGCGTCGTGAATGCAAACAGAATCATTGCCGCTGTGACAAAGATCGGTCCGGCGCTGCCCAGGGATGCTTTGAACGCATTCTGCACGTAGACCGCTGCCTGATCGCTGGTGGCAGGCGGGGTAACGCCGGAAGTCATGCAGAGAAATGCCGTGGCACTGCACACCAGCAGCGTGTCGATGAAAACGGAGAGAACCTGTACCAATCCCTGCTTTGCAGGATGGGATACATCCGCGGAGGCGGAGGCGTTCGGCGCAGAACCCACACCCGCTTCGTTGGAGAACAGTCCGCGTTTGATACCCTGCATGACGCAGGAACCGCCAAAACCGCCGATGATGGCCTTGAGGTCAAATGCTTCGGTAAAAATCTGGATCATGAGGGCAGGAAGGTGTCGGATGTTCAGAAGGGTGACAAAAACCGCTACGATTATATAGAGCGCACCCATGATCGGAACCAGAAAACTTGTAACCGATATAATACGCTTTCCGCCGCCGATCAAGCAAAAACCGACCAGCACGGCGATGATGAAGCCGATGATCCAGGGAGAATACTGTGCATTGTAAAAACTGTAGGAGGAGAATGTTGCCTGCAGATTATAGGATGCAAGCATATTGAAACCGAAACCGTAGGTTAAAATCAGGAAAACCGAGAAGATCGCGGCGAGCCACTTTTTCTTGGTGGCGGCTTCAATATAATAGGCGGGACCGCCGTAGCAGCCGTCCTTGCCGCGCTTTTTGTAAATCTGTGCCAGCGTGCTTTCAACAAAGGCCGATGCGGACCCGATGATTGCAATGATCCACATCCAGAAAACGCTGCCGAATCCGCCGACGCAAAGCGCCGTTGCAACGCCGATGATATTGCCGGTACCCACGCGGGACGCGGTGGATACAATCAGCGCCTGAAATGATGAGACGCCGTTCTTGATGCTTTTTTCAGTGACGGCCTTGAACTGCTGTCCCAGCAATCGGAACTGTACAAATCGTGTTCGTACAGAAAAATACAGACCGCCCAGCACCAGAAGAATGATGAGGACATAGCTGTAGAGAATGTTGTTTGTGGTGTCGATGATTGTTCCGATCATGGCTTTACTCCTACTCTGCGGTTTGAAATCTATGGGGCCGCATATAGAATAACATATTTTTCCCGGATTCACAAGTATTGAAAACAATAATCCCTTAAAACCCGGCGCATCATGAGCAATGTAGGAGCTGCGTGTGACAAGTCTTGCCAAAGGCCGCCGGGATATGAATCCCCCAAAAGCAGTGGTTCACAAAAAAGTATTCAGGGAGCCGCTGATTTTTCTTCGATTTCAGGCTGCGGCCCGCTTTTTTTCGGTTCGGGAAGGACAGCCGCCAGCTCAAAAGATGAAAAACCGTGCGTGAATGGAATGGTCCCAATTCCCGATACGCCGGATAAATATGTATGCACCCCTTTTGTTTGTATAGCATCCGTGAGAAAAATATGGTACAATATCCTGTGTACCGTTGTGTTCAACGCGGCTGTCTGAACACACCAAACCGATACCACTCGCTCTTTATTAACTGCCATACATCCAACAGGAGGTGTCCCCATGAAACGCCAGACCCTGACAGAAGCCGTCAATCGGCTCTATGAAAACTGCGCCGCAAATATCGTTACGGCAGAAGATGCCATCTCTCCTGACCTCGCCGGACTCAGACTCTACGACCGGCCGGTGATCGGCATCGGCTCTGCTGACGATGCACTGTTCATCGACTTTCAGAAACCCGGTATCATCGGACCGTGGTTCATGAAGCCCGAACAGTGGCTCGGAAGCGCAAAAACCGTCATCGCCATGTTCTTTCCCTTCTCTCAGCAGGTCAGAGAGAGCAATCGCTGTATGACCGACGGGCCATCGGCACCCTGGCTGCACGGACGCATTGAGGGACAGATATTCCTGCGAACCTTTATCGCCTCGCTGAAGGACTGGATGGAAAGCCAGGGGATCCAGGCTTGCGCCCCGATGATCGACGAACGCTTCTCCGACGCACAGGGCAGACCCGCTTATCAGGAATTTGGCTGTACAGAACCTCTGGTCTACAGCAGCAACTGGTCTGAGCGCCATGTGGCCTATCTGTGCGGCCTTGGAACCTTCGGCCTGTCGAAGGGACTGATCACCGAGAAAGGCATGGCCGGACGCTTCACGTCGCTGATCATCAGCGAGTCGATGGAATGTGATCCGCGACCCTATTCCGGCGTCTATGATAACTGTATCCGCTGCGGCGCCTGCGTGAGCCGCTGTCCTGCGGGTGCCATCAGCCTGGAGCACGGGAAAAACCATGAACTCTGCCAGAAGTATGTGGCCCAGACGAGCAAGAAGCACACGCCGCGCTACGGCTGCGGCCTTTGCCAGACCGCCGTGCCCTGTGAGTGCCAAAACCCGGCGAAATGCAGCCGGTAATCCCTGAAATAAGCATATGGAGGATCCGGATACGCGCCGGATCCTCCTTTTTATACTCGTGCGGGAAAATGAAAGCGAATCAGTATTTGCAATTTCGGTTTACTTGATGTATGATAAATACAGCGCAGGAATACCGGCCTGTGCATGAATACCGAACACCGCCTGGAAAGGATGCCGCCATGCCGTTACAGATTGTCAGACAGGATATCACAAAAATGCACGTGGACGCCATTGTCAATGCAGCAAACACCTCGCTGCTGGGGGGCGGCGGCGTTGACGGCTGCATTCATCGGGCGGCAGGCCGCGGACTGCTGGCGGAATGCCGCACCCTCGGCGGCTGTGAAACCGGCAGCGCCAGGATCACCGGCGGCTATAACCTGCCCTGCAGGTATGTCATTCACGCCGTGGGACCGCAGTGGCGCGGCGGCAATCACGGTGAGCAGGCGCTGCTCATCTCATGCTACCGCAAGTCGCTGGAGCTGGCGTGGGAGCACGGCTGTGAATCGCTTGCGTTTCCGCTGATTTCATCCGGGATTTACGGCTATCCCAAAGACCGGGCGCTGCGGGTGGCAGTGGACACGATCAGTGCTTTTCTGGCTGAGCACGACATGACCGTCTACCTGGCCATCTTTGACCGGTCCTCCTATCAGATCGGTGAAAAGCTGTTTGCCGACATTGCAGCCTACATTGATGACCGCTACGTGGAAGCGCACACCGACGACAGGGCTGCCCGTCTGCGCCGGATAGCATTCAACAGTGACGCCGCCGAAGAAGCCTCCTGCGCAGATGCCGATATCCCCGCACCGACTGCGGCTGCTCCGATGCAGAAAATGAAAGCAGCGCCGAAGCGTGAGAAGACAATGCGTCCGGCATCTTTTTTGCCGCAGTCTTTCGGGAAAAAGCACCAATCGCTCAACGATGCCCTCAGCCGACTTGACGAGAGCTTTTCGGAAATGCTGCTGCGCAAGATTGATGAGGCCGGTATGACCGATGCCCAGTGCTACAAGAAGGCAAATATCGACCGCAAGCTCTTTTCAAAGATTCGCAACGATCCGCACTACAAGCCCAGCAAGCCAACCGCCATTGCATTTGCCATCGCACTGGAACTCTCGCCCGAGGAAACCCGTGAAATGCTTGCCAAGGCAGGCTATGCGCTGTCACATTCCAACAAATTTGACATCATCATCGAGTATTTCATCGAAAACGGCAACTATAACGTCTTTGAAATCAACGAAGCGCTGTTTGCATTCGATCAGAGCCTGCTGGGAGCCTGAAAAACGGGCCTCATTTGTCGCCCGGCAGGCGACCATTTACCTTCCCGTATCAGCTATACTATGACTGCAGGGTGAAAGTACACCGAACCTCACCCCGCAGTCATATTTGTTATGCAGGAGGTATTACATGAAAAAGAATCTGACGGAAATCGTCTTTATCCTGGACCGCTCCGGATCCATGCACGGCCTTGAGGCCGACACCATCGGCGGATTCAACTCCATGCTGGAAAAGCAGAAGAACACGGAAGGTGAAGCGCTGATCACCACCGTTTTATTCGACTCGGAAAGCCAGGTCATCCACGACCGGGCAAATCTCCGGGAAATCTGTCCGATGAGCGAGGATGACTACACTGTCGGCGGCTGCACGGCTCTTCTGGACGCCATCGGCGAAAGTATTCACCACATCGAGACCATCCATCGCTACGCCCGCCGCGAGGATGTGCCGGAGCACACGCTGTTCATCATCACCACCGACGGCATGGAGAACGCCAGCCATCGGTATTCCGGCGACAAAGTCAGGCGCATGATCCAGCGTCAGAAGGAAAAGCACGGTTGGGAATTTCTGTTCCTGGGAGCAAACATCGACGCCGTAGAGACGGCTCGGCAGTTTGGGATCGGAAAGGATCGTGCGGTCAACTACCACGCCGACTCCGCAGGCACCCGGCTCAACTACGAGGTACTTGGCCGCGCCATCAGCAAGATGCGCACAAACCATGCACCGCTCAGTGCAGACTGGAAGGAAAGCATTGACGCCGACTTTGCAGCGCGCAGCCGGGACGTGCGGCGGTGAGCGTGGAAACGGTACATATTGAAAACCAAAAGGGGCTGCCGCAGAATGTTTTCTTTCTGCGACAGCCTCTTATCTTTACAGAGATTTGTCCTTCGGCAAGGTCTTTAGCAGCACAACAGCATACGCCACCACGAGCACACACAAAACCACGCTCCGTACCATGGATTCGCCGGAAGCGGAAAACGCCGACAAGGAATTGAGCACGCCGTGGGAGATGATACAAGGCCACAGGGAACCGCCGCGCCGGAAAATGATAACGTACAGAAAACCGATGAGCACAGCGAAGAATATCTGTACCAGATTTTCCACAACTCCCATACCGCTGCCGTTGAGCAGATTGATGATATGCCCCAGACCAAAGGTAACGCTGGAGACTACTACCGCCCATTTGATGCTGTCACGGGACATTGCCTTGAACAGGAATCCGCGGAAAATCAGTTCCTCCAGAAAACCTACGCAAAGCATCTTGACGATGAAGCACACGGTGCCCACAGCATCATAGTGCATCTTCACGCCGCCCCACACATTCTGGAGCGTAATCAGGATCAGCGGTATGTAGAACAAAAAGGCCTTTGCGGGGACTGTCGGCTTGCACAGGCCAAAGCGCTCCTGTTTTCCCTGCCGCTTCAGCCAGAAATACAGAAACAGGCTAATCACCAAACCGAAAAGCGCCGAAGCAGAGCTCTCTGCACCGATGTTACGGGATATCTCGTCAAAAACAGACATGCCCACGCAGTAGATGCCGATCCACACAAGAGCAAAGCATAATTCGCTTTTTTCGTATAGCTTTTTCATCATTCCGCGTCCTCGTCAAGCGCCTCGATGAGAAAACTCACCGGGCGGAAACCGTCATTGCAGGAGATCATGGCAGATTTAGGATTCTTCATCCAGCCGTCATAGAAATCCCCGCCGCCGTGGGACAGCGCCAGCACAAAGGCGGACATACTCTCCCACGCGCTGAGGCAGAAGCCCTCGGGCCGCTCCCAACCGTTGGCGATGAACACCTGCCCCTCTTTCATGTCGCAGGCGTGCTCGATGGGATTTTCGTATTTCTCGATGAGATCATCGTAGCGTGCGAGTTTCATCACCGTGATCCTGCACTTTTTCATTTCAGTTTCTCCACCCATTCCGCTTCTTTGAAGCCGACCAGTACGAAATCATCGTCGATGGCGAGAGGACGCTTCACCAGCATGCCGTCAGTGGCGAGGAGCGTCAGCATTTCCTCATCGGTCATGTCAGGCAGTTTGGTCTTCAGTTCCATGGACTTATACAGCAGGCCGCTGGTGTTGAAAAACTTGCGCAGGGGCAGGCCGCTCAACTTGTACCATGCAGTCAGCTCCTCGAGGGACGGGTTCTCGGTCTTGATATCGCGGAACTCGTATTCGATGTTATTCTCGTCCAGCCACTTGCGTGCCTTCTGGCAGGTGGTGCACTTGGGATAGCAAATAAATTTCAGCATAGTTTACTCCTTATTCTGCGGGGCGAAATAATGCTCCGCGGCGTAACAGAACTGCTCCTCAAACTTTGCAATGGCTTTCTTTGCCACTTTACGAAACGGAAAAAACATATCGTAGGCATGAAACCAGTTGGGGTAAACATCCACGCTGGCCGCCACACCTGCCGCCTGGAGGTTTTCGATGTATGTCAGCGTTTCGCAGTAAAAGGGTTCGATGTCGCCAACAAAGGTATATGCAGGCGGCAAATCCGTATAGTCGGTCTGACGAGCGGGCGCGGCGTATGGCGGCACCTCTGTGAGGCCTTTCAGGTACAGCTTCCATGCGGCGTGGTTACGCTTGGTGTTCCAGATGGGCGCATGATTATCCCGGGAGGACTCGGTATCCCGGTCATCCAGCATGGGATACAGCGGCATCTGATAGGCAATGTTGACGCTGCCTTTATCCCTGGCATACATACACAGCGCCGCCGTCAGTCCCCCGCCTGCGCTCTCGCCGCCGACCATGATCCGGCTGTCGTTGATGCCAAGCTCTGCGGCGTGTTCCTTAACCCAACATAGAGCAGCATGGCAATCTTCCAGCGCCGCAGGATAGGGTGCTTCGACGGACAGTCGGTAATCCACGCACACCACCACCGCGCCGTACTTCTTCACCAGCGCCAGCGGTCTGGAAAAATAGGCCATCTCCGCCATGCCGGTGGCATATCCGCCGCCGTGAATCCAGAGAACGCCCGGTGTCTGTGCCGGGGCTTTCTTTGTCGTAGTCGGGCGGAAGATCAGGATTTTGATATCCCGTCCTGTGGATGGGATTTTGCGTTTATGGGCGGTGTATTTCTTCATTCTTCATGCTCCCAACAGGCTTTGAGAAAAGTAATAAAGAGACCGCTTTCATTATACTTCTTTCATCCATGTATCGCAAGAGCGTTTTGCATCCTGATGTGAAAAGTGTATCAATGGCCCGTGATGGACTGCTTGCCAAGTATGAAATCACAACTTAGCAAACCCGCATTCCCTACAAAAAGCTAAAACAAAAAGGAGAACAACACGACAACTGCTTACTCTTCCTACGCTCAGTTTCCGTTATCTCTGTGTGCCGACGATATCGCCGCCATACTGGGTATTTACACGGTAAGAGATGGTGGAGATCCGGGGCGCATGAGTAAAAAGAAAAGTTCCGAAACCTTACGGCTTCGGAACTTTTGGTGGAGATAAGCGGGATCGAACCGCTGACCTCTTGAATGCCATTCAAGCGCTCTCCCAGCTGAGCTATACCCCCATGTGACTCGCGTCAACAATATATATAATACCACAGCTTCCCGCATTTGTCAAGCATTATTTTCAATTTTTCTGTCAAGACCATTTCCGACGCATCTTTGTCCTTTTTGTCAGTTTTTGTAGAAAGCATGATCAGCTCTCCCGTAAATTAGCGGATAGTATCAGAAATCGAGAGGATAGCATTAGCCGGATCGACATTATAATGTTAAAATATGATTATCTACTCCCCTGCCCTTCCTGTCCGTCCTGCGGATCGTGCGATTTTCCCGTGGGATCGAGATTGATTGCTTATAAGGAGGACTTCCCATGGCTATCGGTTTTGGTGTAATCGGCTGCGGCGCTGTTGGCGCATGGCATGCTATTTCCATTGGTAACGTAGAGGGGGCTTCCCTCATCGGTGTCGCCGACTCGTTTATCGCGTCCGCTCAGAAGTTCGGCGAACGCTTTAATACCCGCGTGTTTGAATCCGTTGAGGCAATGCTTGCCTGCGCCGAGATCGACTGCGTCTGCATCTGTACCCCCAGCGGCCTCCACGCTGACCTCGCCGTCGCTGCCTGCAACGCCGGTAAACACGTGCTGGTTGAAAAGCCCATGGCTCTCACCGTCCCCGACTGCGACCGCATCATCGCCGCGGCTGACGCCCACGGCGTCAAGGTCGGCGTTGTTTCCCAGTCCCGCCTGGCGGGCTGCACCCAGGTTCTGCGTAAGTACCTGAGCGAGGGTAAGCTCGGACAGATCATCACCGCAGACGTATCCATGAAATACTACCGCTCTCAGGAATACTACGACGCCGGCGGCTGGCGCGGTACCTGGGCTATGGACGGCGGCGGTGCGCTGATGAACCAGGGCATCCACTCCGTTGACCTGCTGCAATACCTTGCAGGGCCCGTCAAGAGTATCCACGCCATTGCCCGTACACTTGCCCGCAAGATCGAGGTTGAGGATACCGCCGTGGCCATCATCGAGTTCAAGTCCGGCGCTGTCGGTACACTTGAGGCAACTACCGCCATCCACCCCGGCTATCCCCGCCGCCTGAGCATCTCCGGTACCGAGGGCACCATCACCATCTCCGACGAGAACTTCGTTGACTGGGATATTAAAGGAGAAGGCCTCCCCGAGGGCGTCACGCTGGGCGTGCCCGAGGATTCCGGCGCCTCCGACCCCATGAACTTCTCCACCGCCGGTCACGAGGCTCACATTGCCGACATGGTTGGCGCCATCACAGAAAACCGCGATCCCTTCATCTCCGCCCGCGAGGGTAAAAAACCCGTGGAGATCATCCGCGCGGTGTATGAATCCTCCCAGACCGGTAAGACCGTGTATTTCGACTGATTTCTAGCTCATCAAACAACTTTTTTCACCCGAAGAAGTTTACGCTTCTTCGGGTTTCCTTTTGCAGGCTCTGGACTTTACCTCCTTGTTCTGCTATGATTACTTTGCTTAATAGTACGCGCGCATAGAAGATGGAGGTCACAACAATGGTTGGTATATACGATTGCTTTGGATATGGTCCCGGTTATGACGTTTCCTTTCAGGAACGCTATCGACTAATCAAAGAAACCGGGTTTGACAGCGTAATGTTATGGTGGAGCGATCAGTTTGGAAGAGGTGAGGGATATCGCGAAGATGCGAGGTTGGCGCGCGGAGCCGGTCTGATCATTGAAAATATCCATACTCCTGTTCACGAACAAAACTTCATTTCCGATGATACTTTGGCAGGCACAAGCGTCTTTGAAACATATCTTCAGTGCGTTAAAGACTGCAGGGAATTTGAAGTACCGACAATGGTTATCCACGCTCCCGATGACAAGTATCCCCTCTCGGAATTGGGGCTGAAACGATTGCATTCTATCGTTTCACTCGCTGAAAAATACAGCATCTGCGTCGCTTTTGAAAATCTGAACAACATTCATAATCTTGATTTGATTTTGGAATCTATACAGTCACCAAACGCCGGATTTTGCTATGACAGCTGCCATCACGCCAATTATGCGCCAGGCTGCGATCTGCTCTCAAAATACCGAAACAGGCTTTCTGCACTGCATTTGCATGATAACGGTGGAAAAAGAAACCAACATCAGCTTCCTTTTGATGGTCATATTGATTGGGCAGATGTTATGTTAAAAATAACCGCCACAAGCTACCAGGGCTCAATATCGCTGGAACCTATGAACTGGGATTATGAATCTCTGTCCATTCAGGAATATTTAGCTCTGGCTCATCAGAGAGCATTAAAACTGGTCGGCTTACTTAACAATCAGTAGCTTTCCTGTCCGTCACTTTCCACTTGCCAAAACCTGCGTTTTCCCGTATACTTGTGTCATCACCATCACGAGGAGCTCATCATGGACTCTTTACTCTCCTTCCTGCAAAACTACAGCCTTCATGGGCGCATCCCCATGCATATGCCCGGACATAAGCGCGCGTCCTACCTCGCCCCCTACCTTGATATTCTCGGCGCCGGCCTCGACGTCACCGAAATCGACGGTCTCGACGACCTCCACGATGCCGACGGCATTCTCAAGGCCGCCATGGATCGCGCCGCTGCTCTCTGGGGCAGTGATCGCGCCTTCTTCCTCATTAACGGCTCCACCTGCGGGCTTCTCGCCGGACTCTACAGCCTGACCGCCTACGGCGACGAGGTGCTCATCGCCCGTAACTGCCACAAGGCAGTCTACCACGCAGTCGAACTGCGGGGACTCATCCCGCACTATCTCGTCCCGCCGGTGGATCCCGGCTTCGGCATCCACGGCTCCGTGTCCCCTGCCGACGTCGCGGCA
Source organism: Oscillospiraceae bacterium (assembly GCA_015067675.1). Taxonomy (GTDB): domain Bacteria; phylum Bacillota; class Clostridia; order Oscillospirales; family QAMX01; genus SIG502. Next base: position 13,280 of record SVMB01000025.1, on the reverse strand, counting down.
GCGCTCGACGCTCATCCCGGCGTGCGGCTCTGCGTGCTCACCAGTCCCAGCTACGAAGGTGTCCTCTCCGACGTCGCCGCCATTGCCGACATCTGCCACGCCCACGGCGTGCCGCTGCTCATTGACGAGGCTCACGGCGCCCATCTGGGGCTCACTCCTGAATTTCCGGCCTCTGCGGTGTCTCAGGGTGCCGACATTGTCATCCAGAGCGTACACAAAACGCTTCCCTCCCTCACCCAGACCGCCATCGCCCATGCCAAAGCCCCTTACGCAGACGCCTTTGCCCGTGCACTGGGCATTTTCCAGACCAGCTCCCCCTCTTATCTGCTCATGGCCTCCATCGACGGCTGCGTGGGACTCCTGACCCGCGATCGTGAGCCGCTGTTTGCCGCCTGGCGGCAGCGTCTGGAGCGTTTCCGGGAGCGCATGACATCTCTTCGCGTCCTGCGCATTCTCCCCTATGGTGCACAGCCTCCCCTGTTCTTCGACCGTGAGCCATCCAAGCTCGTCATCTCCTGCGCAGGGTCGCAGATCACCGGCACAGAGCTTGCCGACCGGCTGCGGCTTCACAACATCGAGTGCGAGATGGCTTCTGCCTCCTACATCATCGCCATGACCGGCGTCGGGGACAGCGATGATATGATGGATGCCTTTGCAGCGGCATTGTTGGAGATTGACGCGTCCCTCACCGCCGATGCTGCTCCGGCGCGTCCTGTCTATCCCTCCCTGCCCGAGCAGATCTGTCCCATTGCCGAAGCCCTCGCCGCGCCGCGTGAGATCTGCAGCCTTGAGGGCGCAATCGGGCGTGTGAGTGCCGGGTATCTCTGGGCGTATCCTCCTGGGATTCCGCTGATCGTCCCTGGAGAGGCGGTAAGCCGGGAAATCGTAACAGCGATTGAGCATCTGCAGGCCTGCGGGATTTCGCTAAAAAACCCCGGGATTCCTGAAAACGCCGGGCTGGCTGTGATGATTTAGCCCTGTCCATCAAAGAATCCCTCTTTGGGTCTTGACGAAACTCAGATTATGGTGTACAATAGTAGATACATTCTATAGCCAAAGGGAGATTTCTATCATGAAGAGAATCAAGACCATCCAGACCCGTGACCTGGCTAAGTCTGCCAAGTGCGGCGGCTGCGGCGAATGCCAGACCTCCTGCCAGTCTGCCAGCAAGACCTCCTGTGGTGTTGCCAATCAGCAGTGCGAGAAGAAGTAAATTCCTGAAAATTGGCCGCCGATTCCGATTACGGAGCCGGCGGCAATTTCTTGTATAAAAACAGAGGTTACATCTATGATTCATCAGTATAAACTGGGCGGTTATAACATCGTTCTCGACATCAATTCCGGCTCCGTTCACGCCGTGGACGAGGTCGCCTATGATATGATCGCCATGTACGAGACCCATTCCGCCGATGAGATCGTCGCGGCAATGCTTGAAAAGTACGCCGATACCCCTGAGGTCACGGAAGCAGAGCTGCGCGAGTGCCTCGGCGATATCGAAGCCCTCAAGGAGGCCGGTCAGCTTTTCTACCCTGAGACCTACGAGGACAAGGCTGCCACTCTCAAGGCCAAGGGCGACGTGGTCAAGGCGCTGTGCCTGCACGTGGCGCACACCTGCAACCTCAACTGCGCCTACTGCTTTGCCAGCCAGGGCAACTATCACGGCGAGCGCGGCCTGATGAGCTTTGAAGTGGGCAAGCAGGCTCTTGACTTCCTCATCGCCAACTCCGGTACCCGCCGCAATCTGGAAGTTGACTTCTTCGGCGGCGAGCCGCTGATGAACTGGGATGTGGTCAAACAGCTCGTGGCCTACGGCCGCAGCCGTGAGGAAGAGACCGGCAAGCACTTCCGCTTCACCCTCACCACCAACGGCATCCTGCTGGATGACGAAGTCACCGAGTTCTGCAACCGTGAGATGCACAACGTGGTCTTGAGCCTTGACGGCCGAAAAGAAGTCCACGACGCGACCCGAAAGGACTACGCCGGCAACGGCAGCTATGACCGGATCGTGCCGAAGTTCCAGCGTTTCGTGGAGCAGCGCGGCGATCAGAGCTACTACATCCGCGGCACCTACACCCACGCCAATACCGACTTTACCAACGACATCTTCCACATGGCCGACCTCGGCTTCAAGGAGCTGAGCATGGAGCCTGTGGTCTGCGATCCCTCCGAGCCCCACGCCCTGACGGCGGAAGACCTGCCGGTGCTCTTTGAGCAGTACGAGATTCTGGCGCATGAGATGGTCCGCCGCAACCGCGAAGGCCGCGGCTTTACCTTCTACCACTACATGATCGACCTGACCGGCGGCCCCTGCATCTACAAGCGTCTCTCCGGCTGCGGCTCCGGTACCGAGTATCTGGCCGTGACTCCCTGGGGCGATCTGTACCCCTGTCATCAGTTCGTGGGCGACGAAGGCTACTGCATGGGCAACGTCTGGGACGGCGTGACCAATACCGCCCTGCGTGAGAAGTTCCGCTCCTGCAATGTCTACGCCCGCGAAGAGTGCCGCGACTGCTGGGCCAAGCTCTACTGCGCCGGCGGCTGCCCCGCCAATGCTTTCCATGCCACCGGCGACATCACCGGCATCTACGAGTACGGCTGCGAGCTGTTCCGCAAGCGCATGGAATGCGCGATCATGATTCAGATCGCCAAGTCCGAGGACGAAGACGGCTGCTCCGGCAACTGTGCGGACTGCTCCGACTGCGAGGATTGTAAATAAGTAAACAGTTTTCGGTTAACTGTCAAATGAATACCTATAGATTCCCGCGTTTTGAAAAGAGCGCGGGAATCTTTTTATCCTTCCGTTGTAAACACTATTGACAAATATACCCCGCAGCTGTTATATTGAATTTATAGATTCCCCAGCGAATCAACCGAAAAGAGGTGTCCGATATGGAGTATAATCCCAAATACCGAACCGATTTCATGACTGTAAAGTATGGCCGGGCCTTCCGCCGCGGCGGCACGGAGTATATCTCCGGTCTCATCGCGCAGGGAATCGCCGACGGCTCCCGCACCGCCGTCATCACCGGCAGCTGGGATATCAAATCCCACATCCGCATTCCTTCGGATTTCACTCTGATCTTCGACGGCTGCTGCCTGAAAATGGCCGACGAAACCTTCGACAATATGTTTGTCAACGAGCATCACGGCACGGAGCTTGGCAAAACCCCGGCCGGTACCGACCACAATATCCGTCTGCTCGGCAAAAACGGTGCGATCATCGACGGCGGTACCTTCAACGGTCTCACCGAACGCACCGGACGTAAGGACGGCATGCCGCCGGTGTACAAAAACAATCTCATCCTGTTCACCAACGTGGACGGCTTTGAAACCGCCGGTCTTGCCTTCCACAATTTCCGCTGGTGGGCTGTCAACCATATCTACTGCGCAAACGGTCACATCCACGATATCGATCTTCTGGCCGATGATACCTGTATCGCAGAAGACGGCACCGTCTACCACGGTCTATCGCTGGAACATTATTACGATATGCTCATCAAGCAGGCCGACGGCATCAACTTCCGCCTTGGCTGCCACGATATGCTGGTCGAGAATATCCGTGGATTTGCAGGGGACGATGTGGTGGCGCTGACCAGCCTGAACGGCAAAATGGAACAGACCTTTGCCGTGGAAGGATATCCCGCCGATCTGTGCAACATCACCGTGCGGCATGTTCACGCCTGTGCGTTGGACTCCTGCGTGCGGCTTCTCTGTCAGGGCGGCACCACGCTGCACGATATTCTCGTCGAGGACGTCTGCGATACCTCCGACGGGGTGCATCATATCCGCGGCCGTGCCCTGCAGACCATCCGCGTCGGCGACAGCCATATCATGTACGGCTCCCGCCACAGCACGGCTGAGGAATTTTACAACATCACCATCCGCGGCGTCCGCTCCCGGGCCGAATATGCCCTGTATCTGGGCGGAAAATCCGCCGGGAACTGTGTTTTTGAAGATATCGAAGCATTTGACGGCGGCGGTACCATCTGGGATTGCCGAAACGACGACGAATAGACCAGCGCAAACAGCAAATCGGCCGGTTTCATCATGAAACCGGCCGATTATTCCTTTTAAGCCTCAAAACATTTCCGTATAGCGCTCGGAGGGCAGGAAAATGCCGCCGGATTCACGGTAGAAGCGCTCATCCAGCGTATACAGGCCATCATGCGCCTCCACCCAGGCGCCGTCGGGGATGGGAAGCTGGCGCATCATATCCGCCCAGTTGGTGTAATACTGATGTCCGTTGGATTCCAGCAGTCCCACCTTCAGTCCAGGGATCGCCGGGATGCGGGCGGCGAAGTTCTTGTTGAGATCCACCTGCACCGGCGGCACCGTCAGGTCTGCACAGAATGCAGGCACGCCTTCACGGGCACATACCGACAGCATATCAAAGCTCATGCTCATGGTCTTGGCAATGGGCTTGAGAGCGATGGCACGGTAGCCCATGGAAATGCGCTTCTCCACGTCACGATCGGAGTGCGCGCTCTCATCCGCCGCCAGACGCACCGGCAGATCGGACACATCGATTCCGGCATCCTCGGGGAAGGGCTCCTCCATGATGGCAATGCGCTCAAGCGCCCCGATATGATCCGCATGATCCAGCAGCCGCAGCAGTCGATCCTTTGAGTCGTACCGTCCGTTGGCATCGAGGTAATACGGGATATGGCCATTCTCGGACCAGGCGCAAGGACGCTCCCGCAGAGCGTTATGGATATCCGTCAGGCGCTGCTTATCCCACGCAAGCATCTTATCGTAGTCGCCGTCATGCTCGGGGTCGGAGCCGATCTTGATCTTGAGGAAGAAGCAGCCGCCGTCCACCTCGCGCAGGATATCATCCATGGAGGCAGAGTAAGTAATCAGCGGAATGGCGGCAATCTTTTCATGCCGCGCCGAGAGCGCGGGACGCGCCCGCTCGGGGATCAGCCCGTCGAAGTTGGTGATGCCCTTTTCTTTGGCATACAACAGCCATGCTGCGGTATCAAAGGCCACAAGCCCGCCCAGCGCGAAGGTCTCGCGGAGCTTCGGAAGCCCGGTCACGGCTTTGGCGTAAGCGTAGACGTCACCGAGCATCTCCCGCAGCAGCTCGTCGGGGGTCTCAAACTCCACGCCGATGCAGCGTTTGCAGGCGTATTCGGAGATCAGATACATCAGCATATTGCCGCCGGAGTTGGTATGGCTGTTTGCCACCGCAGCGTCGGACCAGAGGATGCCCTGATTGGCCACGCCGTAGGCAACCGCGCCTGAGTCGGATTCCAGCTTAACGGCGATGTTCCACATGGGCTTTGCGTTGTACTTGCCCTTGAAGGCAAAGGCTGCCCGGATGGGTTCCTCGCGGAATTCGATATCCGCCTTCATGATACGCATGGGGAGACCTCCTTTATATCATTGAAAATGCCTGTGTGAGAATAATCGGCCCCGCCGGAAGCGGATGATAAACCTTTAAATCTCGGTGATGACCGGCAGAATCATCGGATTGCGCTTGGTTTTCTGGTAGAGATAATTGGAAAGCTCCGACTTGATCATGCTCTTGATGGTCGCCCAGTCGGTCACACGATCCGACTGGCAGCGGTCGATGATGTCCAGCACCACGATTTTCAGCTCGTCCATCAGGTCATCCGACTCGCGCACGTAGATAAAGCCGCGGGAGATGATGTCGGGGCCCGCAATCAGCGTACCGTCATCGCTGGACAGGGTCAGCACCAGCACCACCAGACCGTCCTGGGACAGATGCTTGCGGTCGCGCAGCACCACGTTTCCAACATCGCCGACACCGAGGCCGTCCACGAATACCTTGCCCGCCGGTACTACCTGCGAGAGCTTCGCGCCCTTCTTCGTGATCTCCAGCGTCCGGCCGTTTTCGCCGATGAAGATGTCATTAGGATCCATACCCATGGACTTTGCAAGCTCGGCATGGGCTTTCAGGTGACGATACTCGCCGTGACCGGGCATGAAGTAGCGGGGCTTAGTCAGAGACAGCATGATCTTGAGTTCTTCCTGATTGCCGTGACCGGAGGCGTGTACACCCGCCATCTTTTCGTAAACCACGTCGGCGCCCCGGTGAATCAGCTCGTTGACCATGCGGTAAACGCTCTTTTCATTGCCGGGAATGGTGGACGCGGCCAGAACCACCTTGTCCTCCGGGCCGATTTCAATCTGCTTATGTCCGGCGAAGGCGATACGGTAGAGCGCGGACATGGCCTCTCCCTGGCTGCCGGTGGTGATGACGCATACTTTGTTCTTGGGATAGCGTCCCAGAGCGGAGAGCTCGATGAGCACCTTGTCCGGAATGTCCAGATAGCCCAGAGTGCTGGCGACCTGAACAATATTTTCCATGCTGCGGCCGGAAACGGCTACTTTTCGGCCGTATTTGGCCGCGATATCCATGATCTGCTGGATACGGTGGACGTTGGAGGCAAAGGAACCGATGATGATGCGCTGATCGCAGCCCTTGAACTGGGCTTCCAGCGCCTCACCCACGCTGCGCTCGGACATGGAAAAGCCCGGACGCTCGACGTTGGTGGAATCGGAGATGAGCAGCAGCACGCCTTCCTCGCCCAGCTCACCGAAGCGGGTCAGGTCGATCATCTCACCCGCCACAGGGGTGGCGTCGATCTTGAAGTCGCCGGTGATGATGACATTGCCCAGCGGCGTGGAGATCGCCAGTGCGCAGGAGTCGGGAATGGAGTGATTGGTACGGATGGGCTCGATGCCAAAGCAGCCCAGCTCGAAGTAGTCGCCTGCGGCGACCGTGATCATCTCGGTGGTGGTCAGCAGCCCGTGCTCGGCAAGCTTGGTGCCGAGAATACCCAGCGTCATCGTGGTACCGTAGACCGGGACGTTGATCTGACGCAGGAAGTACGGGATCGCGCCCAGATGATCCTCGTGACCGTGAGTGATGACGATGCCGCGTACCTTGTCCTTATTCTTTTCCAGGTAGCTGATGTCAGGGATGACCAGATCGACGCCCAGCATATCCTCATCCGGGAAGCCGATGCCGCAGTCCACAACCAGAATGTCGTTTTCGTATTCAAGTACGGTGATATTCTTGCCGATCTCGCCGAGACCGCCAAGAGGTATGATTTTGAGTTTGTCCAGTTTTTCTGCCATGAAAATTTCCTTTCGATTGATTTTTACTTTTCAAAAGCGGTCAATAACCGCATAATAGTCCTATGTACGGCGGGAAAATCCCGCCTTTTTCTTTACCCGTCCAGTCTGAGGGTACGCGCTTCCATCAGATCGCAGAGCTCGGAGGCAAGCTCGATGCTCTCAGCCTCTGCGGTGATGCGCAGGGCTCTTGCCTGTGCAGACGGCTGCACGCGCACAGATCCCCCGGGGCGTTCCAGACGCAGCCCGTCAGACCCCGGGAACAATAGCCCCGTTTCGGCTGCCATGCTCTCCCCCAGCCTGCGCATCAGCGCTGCCCGCGAGCCCTTCACCGGCACTTCCCGGCTGTAGGCTGCAAATTGGGGCAAGGCAGCGCACAGTGCCACAAGCGTCGTCTTTTTTTCGGCAATCCGACGGCTCAGGAATGCTGCCCGCATCACGCCGTCCCAGAGATACCGCTCACGGGCGGCCTCCCGGCGTTCCCGCGGCGTCACAGCCTGGCGCAGCTCACAGCCGCGCTCCATCAGCAGCTTTTGCAGCCGCGGCGATACCGGCCCCGGCAGATACAGCGTACGCCTGAGCGTACAGGCTTCCAGCAATGCCGCGCCCAGGGTCTGGGCATCATCCCGGAACACACCGTTTTCATCCACCGCCGCAAGACTCATGCCGTCAGCCGAGGGTTCCCAGATCAGAAACGCTCCCGGTTCCACGTCCGCGCCCATCCTGCCGAGAATTTCCCGCAGTAAAAGGGAAGATGCCTCCCCTTCTCCGGGTACCCAGATGTGAAAGTCTCCGGGCAGGCAGGGCAGCGCCGCATATGCTCCCACCGCCGCACCGGCATAGAGCCCCACGGTACCGGTCATGCTCTCACGGCGCCCGAAGAAGCCCTCCGGCACGCTGATCGTATCCCGGCGGCGCAGTGTTCCTTCCAGCTCACGGCGTTTTGACACGGCAAGCGGCAGTCCCAGACTGTCGGTGACTGTAATGCCAAGGGTTTGTCCCGGCGCACGGGAGAAGAAAATCCCCAGCGATGCATGCAGCGACTCCGCCAGCCACGCAGCAGCCGACGCAATCGGCGCGTCATGACGCGCCACCTGCGTTCCCCGGGTCAGAATCCCGGCCTCGCAGGCTGCAGCCATCGCCTCGGCCTCCGGTGAACCGTCGGTACCCAGTGCAATGCAGCCGCGCACAGCCATCCCGGCTGCGGCACTGCCCAGAAGGCATGCCTCCGCCACCGTAAACTGATCGTTCACCGCCGCCTGCAGCCGTCCCTGTTCATCAAAGCGCAGCAAAGCCGGACGGCTTGCCTGATGAAGGCTTTCCGTCACCTGTTGTCCCGGGGCAATGATCGCATCCGGCCAGATCCGCACCCCGCATCGTACCGTGCAGTCCTCCCCCAAACGCACACCCCGACCGAGTACACTGGCCTCTTCCAGCGTACAGCGGCGTCCTATGTGCACATCCGGACAAAGAATCGATCCGTGAATGTCCGCACCTTCGCCCACCACAGCGCCCTGCACGATACTGTGCCGCACCTGCGCGGTGGATGCAATGACGCTGCCTTCCCCGATGACAGCATAGGGGCCGATCACCGCGCCCGGCATGAGCCGCACGTTTTCCCCCACGTAGCAGGGATCATGGATCGTGACGCCGGGAAAGCTTGCGCTGCCTGCCCGGACATCCGCCCGTTCCAGTCCCAGGCTTGCCCAGTCGGGCTTTGCGTCCAGTATATCAAATGCACAACCGAGAAATGCGTCGCAATCTCCCACATCACACCAATATCCCTCCGGTGTGACGGCATAGAGACTCCCTGTCTCCAACAGAAGCGGAAACACATCCCGGGCAAAATCGCAGGGCTTATCCTGCGGAATGTTTGAAAAAACACGGGGACTGAGTACATAAATGCCGGTACTGACCCGGTCGGTCACAACCTGTCCCCAGGATGGCTTCTCCACAAAGCCCCGTACGCGCCCATCGGCGTCGGCCAGTACAAGACCGTATTCGGTGGGGGCACTGTGGCCGGTCAGCACAATCGTCGCGTCGGCATCATGCTGCCGGTGAAAATCGATGGCGCGGCGCAGGTCAAGGTCACAGACACAGTCGCCGCTGATGACCAGAAAGTCCTCGTCTCCCAGTAAATCGGCGCAGTCCGCCACGCTTCCGGCAGTTCCCCTGGGGGACTGTTCGCGCCGACAGATAAGCTTCATCTCAAATGCCGAGCCGTCGCCGATATACGCTTCGATCTCCTGCGGCCGGTAGCCCAGCGTCAGCACCGCTTCATGGATGCCCGCTGTGCGCAGCGCCGCCAGCACGTATTCCAGTATCGGCCGGTCCAGCAGCCGTGTCATGGGTTTTGGTGTCTCGCAGGTGAGCGGACGCAGGCGATTTCCTTCGCCGCCCGCCAATATGACAGCCTTCAAAGCCTGAACACTCCCGTCTTTTACCGTAATGATGAGTTGCTCAGGTATTGTTTGTCAGCATGCCTTGATTTAACCGTTCAAATAACGGTGCATTTTCCGGAATTTACCGTTTTTTACTCTACAGCAGGCTGTGCAGCGCCGCTTTCAGGCTCTCCATGCGCTGCTCGCCGTTCAGATAGTCATGAAAGCCGTCTGCAATGGCTGCGGCAATCTCGGGATAGTGCCCGGTGATCCAGATTGCGCCCTCTTCGTTATCGTGGAAATCCACTTCAATGAGAATGGCCGTGTGATGCACGGTATTGAGCTCTTTTAAGGATGTGGTCGTCTTGATGCCGCGATCACGATCCGGCGTGAGAGCGGAGAGCTTTTCATAGATGCACTCCGCCAGCCTCCGGCTCTCCCAGTCAAAGGGCCGCACGTAGATTTCGCAGCCGCGCACGGTACTGTCCTCCATGCCGGTGGCATTGGAGTGCAGGGCGATGTGAACCAAGTCCTCAAGGGCGTTTGATTCCGCAATATAGTCATCCAGCGTGCCGGTGCGGTTGGCTGCGTGGACGGTACAGAGGTCTGAAAGTCCGGCTTCCAGCGCGTCGGTGAGGTTATTCATGCTCTGCCGTTCGGAAAGTTCCATCCCGGCGTAGAGATTGTGATCCTGCGCCGAGGGGCTCAAGTAGACTGCGCTGCCGCCGCCCCGGCAGAAATACAGCACACCGGCGGCAGCGGTGATGAACAGTACCGCCGCCAGCGTGATCAGGGTTATTTTCAGAGCTTTTCGTTTCATCGTATGGTATCAGAAAATGCAGTAAACAGTCGATTATTCCGGTTTTCCGTAGGTTTCAAGCATGGCTTCCGCGCAGCGCACACCGTCCACAGCCGCAGACATGATGCCGCCGGCATATCCCGCTCCTTCGCCGCAGGGATAGAGTCCCCGGGCGGAAATGCTTTCAAAATTCTCGCCGCGCAGGATGCGCACGGGAGAGGAAGATCGTGTCTCGGGAGCCGTGAGCACGGCGTCGGGGCTTGCAAAGCCGCGCAGCCGCTGATCCATGAGGGCAAGGCCCTCCCGCATGGCGTCGGTGACAAAGCCCGGCAGACAGCCGCAGATGTCGGAGGGCATCGGCTCCGGCAGATAGGTCGGGCGCACCGCACCGAAGGCAGTGCTCTTCCTGCCGTCCAGGAAATCCCCCACCCGCTGGGCAGGTGCGTGATATTTCTCCCCCATCCGGTAGGCTGCACGTTCAATCTGCCGCTGCAGCTCCACACCCGCCAGCACATCCGACGAGCCGAAATCCGACGGGTTGATACCCACCAGCACCGCCGCATTGGCATTTTCTCCGTCGCGGGCGTGTACGCTCATGCCGTTGGTCACAAGGCCGCCTGATTCGGAAGCCGCTGCCACCACCGTGCCGCCGGGGCACATACAGAAGGTATAGACCCCGCGCCCGGCGGAGGTTTTCACGTTGAGCTTATAGTCGGCAGCGCCCAGCGCAGGATGACCTGCGGCGTCGCCGTACTGTGCCCGGTCGATCATAACCTGGGGATGCTCGATGCGTCCACCCACTGAGAAGGGCTTTTGTTCCATGGCAAGGCCGCGCTCCGCCAGCATAAAAAAGGAATCTCTGGCACTGTGACCGGGTGCGAGGATCAGAAGCTCCGCGGGCAGTTGGCTCTTCCCGGCAGCATTCTCCAGCGTGATGCCGATGAGTCGGCCGTCGCGAACCGTTATGTCAACCAGTTTTGTTTCAAAAAAGACCTCGCCGCCAAGGGAAATGATCTCCTCGCGGATGGATTTGACCACGCCGGGGAGCTTGTCCGTGCCGATGTGGGGCTTTGCGTCCCACAAAATCTCCTCAGGAGCACCGTGACCGGCAAAGGTGCGCAGCACCTGCGTCACGCGGGGATCGCCGATGCCGGAGTTAAGCTTGCCGTCGGAGAAAGTACCTGCGCCGCCCTCGCCGAACTGCACGTTGGACACTTCGTCCAACTCGCCGGAATCCCAGAAGGCCTGCACATCCCGTGCGCGCTGCTCGACGCATCTTCCGCGCTCGATGAGAATGGGCCTGACCCCGGCATGCGCCAGCGTCAGCGCCGCAAACAATCCCGCAGGACCGGCTCCCACCACCACAGGGCGGGAAGAAAGCGTATACCGCCGCAGCGGCTCAGGCTGCGCTGCGGGAACAGGCTGCACGTCGGCTGCCAGTTTCTGCCTGCGGGGCAGCTCCACGCTTGCCTCCACCGTCGCCACGAAGTGCACGTTCTGCTTCCTGCGGGCATCCACCGCCCGGCGCAGCAGCCGGATCCGCTCCGGACGCTTGCCCAGCTTTCGGGCTACGGCATCCCGCAGATATGCTTCCGTATAGTCAAGCGGGAGCTTGAGATTGGTGATTCGAACGATCATACTTTCTCCAAATATCCAAATACCGCGTTCACAGCCGCCGCAGCGGAGCTCCAAGCCCATTGCAGATTGTAGCCGCCGCAGTCACCGTCCACGTCCATGACCTCGCCTGCAAAGAACAGTCCCGGAACCCTGCGTGACGAGCCGTCTGCATTGATCTCCGCCAGGCTCACGCCTCCTGCCGTCACCTGCGCCTGATTCCAGGGGGAGAGTCCCGTGGGGGAAAACCTGCTGCCTTTGAGTCTCGCCGCGATTTCCCGGCGGCTCATTGCATCCTTCATCACCCACGCGGCAATACGCTTGGGCAGAACCCCCGTGAGCATCAGCTCCTCCGCCAGCTCCATACTATAAAGACGCGCGATCAGCGCATAAGTTTCCTTTTCGCTCATGTCCGGCAGGAAATCCAGGGACAGCTCCAATGACTTGCAGGGCTTGCCCATCACAGTCCCCCGGGTTCTGAACTCACCCACCCAGCGGGACAGCTCAAACACACAGATGCCGGAAAGGCCGGATTCTGTAAACTGCACCTCACCCACCGTGGATGCCCTCACTTCTCCGTCTGCCAGCAGCCGCACTTCGGCGCGAACACGCTGCCCTTTCAGCGCACGCACAGCCTCGGGAGCCGTTCTGACCGGGCAGATAGCGGGAAATCTGGGCGTGATGGTGTGACCCAGGGCTTTCATCAGGTCATAGGCATTGTGGGAGGAGGACGCCATGCCCCCGGCGGTCACGAGAAGCGCCCGGGAGGTAAGTTCCCCCTGGGGCGTCGCGATCACAAAGACATCCCGGGTGCGGCGCACACTCTCCACGGTGCAATCGCAGAGGGTCTGCACGCCTTTTGCCTCCGCCGTCAGGCGCAGGGCATCAAGCACCGCCGCCGCCTGCTCGGATCGGGGATAAATGCGTCCCTCCGGGTCCTCTTTCATCAAAAAACCGAGCGAGGCAAAGACTTCGTCGGTATAGTCACGGGGAAAGGCATCCAGAACGCCGCGGATGACACGTTTTGCATCCTTTTCGGGAGAATTGCTGTGATAATGCTCAGGGGCAACTCCCCGGTTTGAGAGATTGCAGCGGCCGTTGCCGGTGGTGAGGAGCTTTTTGCCCACGCGGGCATTGGCTTCCAGCACGGTGGTCTGCAGGCTGCTGGCTGCCAGAACCGCGGCGAAGAGACCGGCAGCACCGCCTCCGAGAATTGCTAATTCGGTTTTCATTGCGGGAGCACCCGCCTTTCATCCGCATTTTGGCATATGTATTCATTAAATTATACCGCAGATTCCCGAAAATGTAAAGGTTAATTTTGCCAGCAGTCCCATGACCCGATCGTGAAGGCGTTGTTCCCGATGCATCGCGCCTTCACGGGC
>SVMB01000145.1 GCA_015067675.1 Oscillospiraceae bacterium | reverse complement strand
AACTCAAATAAAAAACAAAGGAGTTGACGCTATGTCAGAAGAAAGAGTGTTTGCCTACCCCGAATGGTTCGACGGAAAGAAGGTGAACGATCTCATTTTCTCCGCAAAGTTCATGAAGAAGAGGCAAATTATGGTCTATAACAGCCGGTTCGTGGGTCAGGAGGGCATGATTCCCGACGAACTGGTGAAGGCCATGATCGCCGAATCCCTCTTTGCGGTATTTCCCGACGATCTGGAACGCAGGGCGGGTACTCTGCTCAAAACAGTACGAATGTTTGGCACGCAGAACCCCTGGGTGCCAAAGCCCAACCTGATCCACGTGAAGAACGGCACGCTGGATATCACTTCCCGCAGGTTCACCCACGACCGGGAAATCTGCCAGGCGCGGCTGGATGTGATGTTCAACCCCGGCGCGGAGGAGCCGACCACGTGGCTGCGCTTTCTCTCGGAGCTGCTCAGCCCGGAGGATATCCCCACCCTGCAGGAATATATGGGCTACTGCCTGATTCCCTCCACCCGTGCCCAGAAGATGCTGATTATCATCGGGCGCGGCGGCGAGGGCAAGTCGCGCATCGGCCTTGTGATGAAGGCGCTGCTGGGAGAGGGGCTCTGCTATGGTTCGATTCACAAGGTGGAAACAAACCGCTTTGCCCCGGCAAGCCTGGAGGGCAAGCTCGTGATGGTGGACGACGACCTAAACCTCTCGGCGCTCCCCTCCACCAACAACCTCAAGACCATCGTAACGGCGGAGGCGCCCATCGAGCTGGAGCGCAAGGGGGTTCAGTCCCATCAGGGGCTGCTCAACTGCCGGTTCCTGGGCTTCGGCAACGGGATGCTGACCTCCCTCTACGATTCCTCCGACGGCTTCTACCGCCGCCAGATCGTGCTGGAAGCCCTGCCCAAACCCGCAGACCGTGAGGATGACCCCTACCTGATCGACCGGCTGAAAGAGGAGCTGCCGGGGATTTTCCTCTGGTGCATCGAAGGGTTAAAGAGGCTCATCGACGCAAACTACCGCTTCACGATCTCCGAGCGTGCGGCCAGGCGAATGCGGGAGCTGCGCACGGAGCAGGACACGGTGCAGAGCTTTCTGGACTCCTCGGGTTACATCCGGCTGACGGATGAGGGCAGAACGGCCTCTGCCGGTTTATACGACTGTTACCGCCGCTGGTGCCAGGACAATTCCTGCCGCGAGGTTTCCTCCTCCAGATTTACCCAGGAGCTCAAGGATCGTGCGGACAGGTACGGTCTGCGGTATACAAACGGCATTCCGCTGATGAAAGGAAAGCGGGTGCGGGGATTTCACGGCATTGAGGTGATCGATCAGCCCTTTGGCTGTGACTGAGAAAAATTCTGCGGATGAATTTCCGGGGGGTGTCACATGTAGCAGGCGTCACATGGGGGCCTGCAATCCTGTGAGAACACTCAGCCCAGAACCTTCAGCACATAGGCTGCGATGATTTTGGCATACTCCACGAGCTTGTCGCACTCGATGAACTCGTCGGGCTGATGGGCGCCGCCGTACTCGTCGAAGTCGCGGCCGATACCAAAGCCGTAGGCTTCGCCCGAACCGTACTTGAGAATCACCGACAGGTCGGACAGGCAGGAACCGCAGGGTCTGACCTCGCGGCCGGTGGCCTCAAGGGCTGCTGCCTGCATGTCGCGGATGGGCTGGCAGTCGGGCTCGGCATAGCCGTAGTGGAAGAAACGGGTGGTGGGCTTGAAGCCGTCGCCGATGATCCCCAGCGGCGCCAGACGCCGGGAGAGGATTGCCTCCATCTCACGGTATTCGGCGTAGATTTCGTCCTTTGTCTTGTCGGTGTAAACCGTGAACGCGACTTCACCCACGCCCAGGTCTGCACCCCGGTCACCGGCACGGAAGCCCATGTAACGCATGGACGTGGCGGGAATGACCGTGCCCTTGTAGAAACGGTTGTCGGAGAGCTCGGCGCGGCGGCGTGCGGCGAAGTCCTCCATGACCTCCATGACGATCGGGATCGCCTTTGCCGTGACGGCGGCATTGTCCACGGGCTTCTCGGTGTGATAGCAGTACTTGCAGGACTGACCGCCGGAGGCGCAGTGCCAGATTTCGAAGTTCTTGCAGTCCATGTTGACGATGCGGGTGGTGGGATAGCGCAGAACCGCTGCCAGTGCGCCGTTGGAGCCGCCCTTTTCCTCGTCGCAGTAGCCGGTGAAGATCAGATTGCGGCGGGGCACAAAGCCCTGCTCCTGCAGGAGTCGGATGATGAAGAGCGCCGTTGCCAGCGCATACTTGTCGTCGCAGGCGCCGCGACCCCAGATGCAGCCGTCGCGGACAACGCCCGCCAGCGGCTCAAAGGTCCAGTTGGCAGGATCACCGATGGGAACCGTGTCCACATGACCCATCAGCATCAGCTCGTCCACATTCTCGGCACCCTTCCAGCGGGCGGTGACGTTGGGACGGTTTTCCAGCGCGCGTCCGGCCAGATAGTCCGGGTGATTCTCAAAATCCGGCAGGTCGAGGGGAGAATAGGTCTCGGTTTCCAGCCCCAGCTCGCGGCAGAGCCCGGCGATGTACTCGGAGCATTCCTTTTCGTTGCCGTGGGAGCCGAAATTCTCGGAATTGATGTGAATCAGATCGCACAGCAGCGCATAAAGTTCCTCTTTGCGCTCGTCAATGCGTGCGCAGAGGGTTTTGATGTCAGTCATAACTAAAGCCTCCGATCAGTCAAAATACCTGGGATGCACAAGCTTGCCGGTGTCGGCGGATTCCATGATGGCAAGGCAGGCTTCGATGGTGTTGGCGCCCTCCTGGACGGTGGTCTTGACGGGCTTGTCGTTGGTGATGATGTCGTAGAACTCTTTGAACTCGCCCTCTGCGTTGTGGTTGTTGATGTCGATGGGGAGCTTCACGGGCAGGGCGTGATTGTCCTCACCGGGGATGAGCTCCTGACGGAAGAGGGTGATCTCGGGGCTGGTGTTGTCGCAGATGATGGTGCCCCGGGTGCCGTAGAAAACGGAGCGCATGGTGTAATCGCGCTTGCAGCTGATGGAAACAAACACCTTGCCGATGACGCCGCCGGGGAACTTCATGATGGCAACGTGGGTGTCGTCGTAGGGCGTCACGTCGGCGAAGGTCTTGTGGACGCCGTAGGCCATGACTTCCTCGGGATCACCGGCGATCCAGCGCAGCAGATCGACCGCATGGCAGCCGCCGCCGACCACACCGGAGCGCAGCGGGTCGCAGCGCCAGCTGCCGCCCTTCTTGGCAAAGACGTTGATGTAGTCGTGGGCATACTCGGATTCCACAAAGGTCAGCTCGCCGATGGCGCCGTGCTCGATGAGTTCCTTGGCACGGACAAAGCCGGGGGTGTAGCGGCAGATCTGGCCGACCATGAACTTGCGGTCGGATGCCTTGACGGCCTTGACGATGGCTTCAACGTCCTCATGGGTGAGGGCGAGGGGCTTTTCGCACATGATGTGCAGGTTGGCGGCGAGACAGGCCTCGATCATCTCACGGTGGAGCTGGTCGGGGGAGGCGATGATAACCGCATCCAGCGCAGGATCGGCGATCATCTCCCGGTAATCGGTGAACAGGCGATCCACCCCAAGCTCCCGGCCAAGGGCTTCCAGACGTTCGGGATCGTTATCACAAAAGGCATAGAGGCAGGCGCCATGGGTGTTTTTGACTGCGCGGGCGTGACCACGGCCCATACCGCCGCCGATGACGCCCACATTGAGAAGCTTCTGTTCCATATTCCAAACCATCCTTATCAGTGTTTTTTTCGGTATAGTTTGAGTTTACCACACAAAGAGACCGTGCGCAACGGGTTTTGCAAACTTACCAAAGGTTTTTCGGCGTACCCGCAGGAGGTCATGTACCAATTCACCGTTGCAATTTCTCTTCGCAGGCGGTATACTGTTAACATACAACCTGGGAAACGAGGATGCAGCCATGCAGAGACGATACAAAGCGGTTACCTTCAGCTATGACGACGGCGTGACGCAGGATCAGCGCCTCATCGACCTGTTCAACCGTTACGGCGTCAAGGGTACCTTTAACATCAATTCCGGACTTCTGGGAACCCATAATTCCCTCATCCGTCAGGATGTGACGGTGGCCCATGTCAAGCCGCGCCCGGAGGAAATCCGTAAGATTTATGAAGGCCACGAGATTGCGGCGCATACGCTGACCCATCCGTTCCTGCCGGGGTGCGATGACGCGGAGATCATCCGTCAGGTGGAAGAGGACAGACTTGCCCTTTCGGAGCTTGCGGGCTATGAGGTCGTCGGTATGGCCTATCCCGGCGGCGGGGTCAACTTCAATGAGCACGTGGCTGACGTGATCCGCAACAATACCGGCATCCGGTACTGCCGCACCACGGTCTCCAGCTTCGACTTTGAGCCGCAGGCGGATCTGTGGCAGTTCAAACCCTCCGTGTATCATCACATGGAGTGGGATAAGATGGAGGAGCTTGCCCGAACCTTCGTGGAAATGAAGGCCGACCGGCCGCAGATCTTCTACATCTGGGGACATGCCTACGAATTTGATATTTTCAACGACTGGGCCCGCTTTGAACGGTTTTTGAGCCTGATTGGCGGCCATGACGACATTTTCTACGGCACAAACCGCGAGGTTCTGCTGAAAGACTGGCAGTAACAGGAGGATTACACGATGAAAAAGGCGATTCTGATTCCCGACTCCTTCAAGGGCACCATGTCAAGCTTTGAGATCTGCGCGATCATGGAAGGCGCGATTCATAAAACCTATCCCGAGGCCGAAGTGCTCTCAATCCCCGTCGCCGACGGCGGCGAGGGCAGCGTGGATGCCTTTCTTTCCGCCATGGGCGGCGAGCGCATCCCGGTGACGGTCAGCGGCCCGTATTTTGAAAAGGTCGAGGCGTTCTTCGGTATGCTGCCCGGCAAGGTCGCGGTCATCGAGATGGCGGCGGCTGCGGGACTGCCGCTGGTGGGCGACAACCGCCATGCGGAAAAGACCACGACCTACGGCGTGGGTGAACTGATGAAGGCGGCGCTGGACGCCGGATGCGTCAAGCTTGTCATGGGTCTGGGCGGCAGCTCCACCAACGACGGCGGCTGCGGTGCAGCGGCTGCGATGGGCGTGAAGTTTTACGATAAAGACTGGCAGCAATTTGTCCCCGTGGGAGAGACGCTGGGAAACATCGCCCATGTTGACCTGTCCGGGCTGGATGCAAGGCTTGGCGATGTGGAGCTTGTGACCATGTGCGACATCGATAATCCCCTCTGCGGCGAGACGGGTGCTGCGCACGTGTTTGCCCCTCAGAAGGGCGCCGATGAGCAGACGGTACTGATGCTGGACGCGGGACTGGCCCACATGGCGGAGGTTGTAAAGGCTGACCTGGGCAAGGAGATTCTGGAAGTGCCCGGCGCCGGTGCCGCAGGCGGCATGGGCGGCGGCATGATTGCCTGGTTTGGCA
>SVMB01000024.1 GCA_015067675.1 Oscillospiraceae bacterium | reverse complement strand
TACGATCTGTCCCTTCCGATCAAGTTTGAGATCGTTTTCTCCTCCGGCGAGATCGTCGAAGGCGAGATGGAATATCACAACGCGCCTATCACGGTTGGCAACTTTGTCAAGCTCTGTTCCGAGGGCTTCTACGATGGTCTGACCATTCACCGCACCAAGGCTGACAAGCTCATCCAGGGCGGTGACAAGGAAGGCACCGGCGGCGGCCGTCTGGATTACGCCATCCGCGGTGAGTTTGCCGATAACGGCTGGAACAACCGTCTGCAGCATCTGCGCGGTACCATTTCCATGGCCCGCTGGGCGGATGATATGAACTCTGCCGACTCTCAGTTCTTTATCGTCATCGAAAAAAGCTACGGCTTTGACGGTCAGTACGCGGCCTTTGGTACCATCACCAAGGGTATGCCCTACATCGAAGAGCTGTCCCGACTGGACGACGGCAATGAAAAGCCCACCGAGCCGATTGTGATCGAAACCATCCGCATCACCGGCAACTGATGCTCCTGTTAAGTCGTTTTATGACAGAGACCGGCCTAAAACGGCCGGTCTCTGCTTTGTAAAATGCCATATTCCGGAGACTCGGCCGTTTGGATGGCAGTATTTCGCACAAGAGAGCGGCAAAATGTGCTCTCGGGGTGACGGAATTTCACAAAAACATAAATATGTGGCGAATAAGCCTTGACGAAACACCGGAAGTGTGGTACACTAACTATACCTGTCCGGGTTCTTTTTTTTTTGGAGTTTTGGATTCGGATTCAGGGAGGCTGGCACGCGAAAAGCGTGCAACACTTAGGAGGTGCCGTAAACAATGAGAACGAAGATCACGCTGGCCTGTTCAGAGTGCAAGCAGCGCAACTACAACACGTTCAAGGAGAAGAAGAACACTCCCGATCGCGTTGAGCTGAGCAAGTATTGCCGCTTCTGCAGAAAGCACACTATCCACAGAGAGACCAAGTAAAGAAAGGGTGCAGCGCGGATGAGTAACAAGAAAGGCTTACCTGCCGAGCAGACCAACATTGAGTCCGCAAAGGCGAAAGCCGCAGCGCAGACCCCGAAGAAGAGCTTTGGCGAAAAGGTCAAGGACTTCGGCAAGCGCATGGCCAAATGGGGTCGTGAGCTTAAGAGCGAACTGAAGAAGGTTGTCTGGCCGACGAAGAAGCAGGTTATCAACAACAGCGGCGTTGTACTGATGGTTGTCGCAGTGCTCACCATCACTCTGTGGCTGATGGATCTGATCTTTGAGAGCGTCATTCTCAACGGTCTGCTCAGACTGATCACCGGTTTTTAATCGAAGGAGGATTTCACAATGGCCGAAGAACCGAAATGGTATGTGGTTCATACCTACTCCGGTTATGAAAACAAGGTCGCTTCCTCCATCGAGAAGGCGGTTGAAAACCGCCGTCTGCAGGACCTGATTTTTGCCGTCAGCGTTCCTACGGAAAAGGTCATGGAAATCTCGGAAAACAGGCAGGTTGAGGTGGAGCGCAAAGTCTTCCCCGGTTACGTGCTTGTGAAGATGATCATGACCGACGATTCCTGGCATGTCGTGCGTAATACCCGCGGCGTGACCGGTTTCGTGGGCCCCGGCTCCAAGCCCGTTGCCCTGACCGAGGACGAGGTGGCAAAGCTCGGCATTGACCGCCGTGAGACCGTTTCCATCGCCTACGGCGTGGGAGACAGTGTGCGCATTGTGGCGGGTCCCTTTGCCAACTTTGTCGGCGTTGTGAACGAGATTTCACTTTCCGAAAATCGCGTGCGCGTGACCGTTTCCATGTTTGGACGCGAAACTCCCGTCGAACTGGAGCTGTCTCAGGTCGCGCTGATGGAGTACTAAGTCTTGTTAAATCAGGTTTTGCAAGAAAGCCTGATCGTTTTCCCCGAACGTGGGAGGACACGCACGGCCTCAGGCCGAAGCGCAGTCCGTTTCGTTACCACATTTCTTATAGGAGGTGCTATTCCAAATGGCACAGAAAGTAGTCGGATTCGTTAAGTTACAGATCCCCGCCGGTAAGGCAACTCCCGCCCCTCCGGTCGGTTCCGCCCTCGGCCCCTACGGTATCAATCTGATGGGCTTCACCAAGGAGTTCAACGAGCGTACCAAGGCTGACATGGGTATGGTCGTTCCCGTGGTCATCACCATTTATGCTGACCATTCTTTCTCCTTTGTCACCAAGACCCCCCCGGCTCCCTTCCTCATCAAGAAGGCCTGCGGTCTGGAGTCTGCTTCTCCCACCCCCAACACCAAGAAGGTCGCCACCCTGTCCAAGGCTGACTGCCGCAAGATTGCCGAGCAGAAGATGCCCGACCTGAACGCTGCTTCCATCGAAGCCGCCATGAGCATGATCGCCGGTACTGCCCGCAGCATGGGCATCCTGGTCGAGGAGTAATATGTGACTGTCTCATACGGAAGGTATGAGCGTATCAGTGGGAGGAAGTGGAATCCTGACGGATTCCCCCCGCGAACCACTATGAGGAGGAACAAAAATGCACAGAGGTAAGAAATATCTGGAGAGCGTTAAGCTCATCGATAAGTCCAAGCAGTACGAGGCCAACGAGGCTCTCGAGACTGTCATCAAGGGTGCCACCGCTAAGTTTGACGAGACCGTCGAAGTCCATGTCAAGCTGGGTGTCGACTCCCGTCACGCTGACCAGCAGGTCCGCGGCGCCATCGTCCTGCCCCATGGTACCGGTAAGACCGTGCGCGTTCTGGTCTTCGCCAAGGGCGACAAGGCTGAGGCTGCCCGTGCTGCCGGCGCTGAGTATGTTGGCGAGATGGATATGGTCGAGAAGATCCAGAAGGAAAACTGGTTCGAGTTCGACGTCGTTATCGCTTCCCCCGACATGATGGGTGTCGTCGGTCGTCTGGGTCGTGTCCTGGGTCCGAAGGGCCTGATGCCTAACCCCAAGGCCGGTACCGTCACTCCTGACGTCGCCCGTGCTGTTACCGAAGCCAAGGCCGGTAAGATCGAGTATCGTCTGGACAAGACCAACATCATCCACTGCCCCATCGGCAAGGTCAGCTTCGGCGTTGAGAAGCTCACCGACAACTTCAACACCCTGCTGGGCGCCATCATCAAGGCTAAGCCCGCCGCCGCCAAGGGTCAGTATGTCCGTTCCTGCACCGTGGCTTCCACCATGGGCCCTGGTGTCAAGGTCAGCCCCGCTAAGCTCGGCTAATCGGAACACATACGAATATCGTGTGAACCAAAGATCCCCGATCTTTTGATCGGGGATCTTTTTTCATGCCGTGGCCTGCACGGACATATACTGACCTATACGGGTATGGAGGAGGCCGATTGTCTGTGCGGGCGTTTGAACGAAGCATATGGGTAGTCTGCGTGCTGGTGCTGGCAGCCGTGGTGTGCCGGATGGCGCCGATGACGCAGATGCGGGCTGTCGATGCAGGGGACGGTATCGCACGGCGTATCGGTATTGTACGCGGAGAGACGGCGGCGGAATCGGCACCTGTCCCTGCAGTAACCTCGGCATCCGGTACATTTGAGCCGCAGAAGCAAAACGAGGAAAGCCGCGAGATCCGTCTGAGCAATAAAACCGACTACGCTGTTGATCTGACACAACTGGATGCGCCGGTGTTTTCCCCCGGAACGGGGAAAAACCGGGTGCTGATTGTGCATACTCATGGATCGGAAGCCTATACGCCAGATGCGGAGTATCCCTATATGCCGACGGATACCGACAGAACCGATGACTGCAGCCGGAATGTGGTGGCGGCAGGGCGCGCATTGGCGGCAATACTCAATGCCCGGGGGATCACAACGCTGCATGATGAAACTCTGCACGATGATCCGAGCTATTCCGGTTCCTATTCACGAAGCCTGGATACGGTGGAACGGTATCTGAAAGAGTATCCGGAGATTGAACTGGTGATTGACCTGCACCGGGATGCGTTTATCTATGAGGACGGGACACGCCTGCGCTGTGTGTGCGAGGTGGACGGTGAAAAAGCCGCGCAGATTATGCTGGTGGTTGGAACCGATGCCGGGGGATTGTCCCACCCGGCGTGGATGGACAATCTCGGTGTGGCGGCGGCGCTGCAGAAGGCGCTGGAAAGCCTGAATCCGGGAATTACGCGGCCGATTGATCTGCGGGAACAGCGGTTTAATCAGCATGTGTCAAAGGGGGCGCTGATTGTGGAACTGGGCGCTTCGGGAAATACTCTGGGAGAGGCGCTGCGCAGCGTGCCTGTGCTGGCGGATGCGGTGGCAAATCTCCTGGGGGAGGCGTGAGAACCGGTCAGCTCAGATACAGCTCGATGTCGGAGAGCGTCCAATCGGGCTGCAGGGCTAGGTTGATACCGAAGCCGAGTACCTTTGCCATCTCCGCTACCCGTGTGTCGATTTCGCGGGGGGTAACGATCATCCCGGCAGAATGAGAGGACAGCGTATCGGCATCCACGCCGGTGTAACCGGATTCCTCCAGCAAATCAAGAGCCAGTGTGGCGGCGTCCACAACCGTGGGCACGCCGATGGCAATGACCGGGACGCCCAGTGTATCACGGCTGAAGGCTTTGCGGTGATTGCCGATGCCGGAACCCGGCGTCAGACCGGTATCGGTGAGCTGAACGGTCGTGCAGACACGTCCCATCCGCCGGGATGCCAGCGCATCGATCACAATGATGCAGTCGGGGCGGGTGTGTGCCGCAGCGCCACGGACAAGCTCAAGGCTTTCAACGCCTGTGGTGCCCAGAACACCGGGCGTGACACAGGCTACCGGCCGCATGGATCCGAATGTGTCGGCGAAGCGTTCGGTCATGTGCCGGGTGACGCAGATGCAGCGTGCACACAGCGGCCCCAACGCATCGGGGGTGATGTCGGCATTGCCGAGGCAGGCGATGAGGACACAGCCGCAGGTATGGGGCAGCATGGGGCGCAGAAGGGTGGCAAGTGCCTGGCAGGCACGGGGAAAGCTGTCGGTTTCACGGCGGATGAGGCCGGAAAGGGTCAGTGTAGCATAGGTTCCCGGTGGTTTGCCGAGTGCTTCGGCGCCGTTTTTGTCCAGAATTTCCACGATGGAGACGGGAAATCCGCAAACGGTTTCCTCACGGAGCCGTGTACCGGGAAGATCGTC
This sequence comes from Oscillospiraceae bacterium, assembly GCA_015067675.1. Lineage (GTDB taxonomy): Bacteria > Bacillota > Clostridia > Oscillospirales > QAMX01 > SIG502. The sequence goes on along the minus strand of SVMB01000024.1, from coordinate 35,601 downwards.
CATTTTTGCGGTTTCGCGCCAGAGTTCATGTGCCTCGGCGGCCAGATCGGTGTGTCTGGGCAAGTTGGTGTTCTCCTTGTTCGAAAGTGTTACGGTCAGTATGCCCGGATAGCAGGTTTTGAATGCAAAGTCCGGGCGTGGCTGCAAAAAAGCTTCCGAATCTGCTGCAAACCATTGCCAATGCATATTCCACGTGATATAATGCCCGTAGAGAATGAAAAACCGGTATAAAACGGGAGGATATCACGATGAAATACTTGAACATGCTGCCTTATCAGGTGCGTGAAGCAATCGACAGAAATGATCCTGTCGTTCTTCCGCTGGGAGTCATCGAATATCATGCCGAACATCTTCCGCTGGGCGTGGATACCTTCGTGGCCTGCGAGGTCATCGAGCGTGTGGAGAAGCGTCATCCGGAGATGGTGGTCATGCCGCCGTTCTATTACGGCGCTGCCTCCTGGGCAGTGGCAAAACCGGAACGAAACGGTACGGTGCACGTGGATTCGTCGAAGATTATCCCTGTGGCGGAGGATATCTTTCGCGGACTTCTGCGGGTGGGCTTTCGCAACATCCACGCCTTTATAGCCCATCAGACCGAGGAGTTTGAGCAGGGGATGCCGACTGATCTTGCCTTCCGGTTTGCTGCCCGTCACGTGGTCTTTGACTGGGTGGAGAAGGAAAAAGGCGAAGGCTGGTGGGGTACTGAACAGTTTGCCGACTATTATGACGGCGACAACAATCCCTTTGCATGGATCCAGATTCACGGTATCTGCTGCCGTGACGGGGTGGAGGAGTTGTATCCCGGCGATCACGCGGGGCCGTTGGAAACCAGTGAAGCGATGGCGATCTGCCCTGAGTTTGTACAGATGGACAGACTCGATCCGGCAATCTGGTATTCCCGCGAGGCGGTGAAGGCCAGCACAGAATACGGAAACGCAGCGCTGGAGGCCGCGGCTGACTATACCGAAGATATCCTGTTTGGAAAGAAGAGATAACAATATGAGAATTCTTGCCGTCATGAGTCATCCCGACGATATGGAAATCTGCTGCGCCGGTACGCTCATCAAGTATAAAAAAGCTGGTCATGACGTGATCTCCTGCCATGTGGCCAACGGCAACATGGGACATTTCGTAATTCCGCCGGACGAGCTGCGGCTCATCCGCAAGCGGGAGGCGCAGGCTTCCGGCGCACTGGCCGGTATCGAGGTCATCAGCGCAGATTTCGATGATCTGACCCTCAATGCCTCCGATGAAAAGCAGCTGCGCGAGCTCATCCGCATCGTACGCTACGCGGCTCCCGACGTGCTTATTACCCACGGCCCGGATGATTACGCCAGCGACCATGTGGAAGTGTCAAAGCTCGTTTTCAATGCATCCTTTGCCGCGACCTGTCCGCATTACCTGCCTGAGCTCGGTCCGGCTGTGGGACTGCCCGCTACGTATTATGCCGATAATGATCAGGGCATCAACTTCATCCCCACGGAGTATGTGGATATCACGGAGGAGATGGAGCTCAAGGATCAGATGCTGGCCTGCCATCAGAGCCAGCTTGTGTGGCTGCAGGAGCATGACGGCGTGGATGCACTGGCGGAGCAGCGCCTGCGTGCGGCCTATTGGGGCCGTCAGTGCGGCGTGGGCTATGCCGAGGCGTTCCGGGTTATGCAGGCCTCGGGACGTATGCGCCCCTATCGCGTGCTGCCGTAAAACGGTGTGATCGGAGCCGCCCGGGATGAACCTCGGGCGGATCCGAAAAAAATCGGAAGAAAATTTAAAAGACCTCTTGACAAAACGCGAAACATGAGCTATAATAAATAAGCGCTGTGGAGCTAGCAAGATGATTTCGAACTGCGGGTGTAACTCAATGGCAGAGTTCCAGCCTTCCAAGCTGGCTACGTGGGTTCGATTCCCATCACCCGCTCCAAACTCCTCAATGTGCGCCTGTAGCTCAGGTGGATAGAGCAACTGCCTTCTAAGCAGTGGGTCAGGAGTTCGAGTCTCTTCAGGCGCGCCATTTTTCTCTACTGCATATGGTGGGTGTAGTTCAGTTGGTTAGAGCGCCAGTTTGTGGCACTGGAGGTCGCCGGTTCGAATCCGGTCTCCCACCCCAACAAGAGGTTGGAGGTTTTTACAACCTCCGACCTCTGTTTTTATTCTTCCTGCGATACTGGGATGTCGCCAAGTCGGTGAAGGCACCAGACTTTGACTCTGGCATTCGCAGGTTCGAGTCCTGCCATCCCAGCCAACATATGATCCATTAGCTCAGCAGGCAGAGCACCTGCCTTTTAAGCAGGGTGTCCGGGGTTCGAATCCCCGATGGATCACCAAATGAAAAAGTCGCACGTGAGTGCGGCTTTTTTATTTGTACTTTTCATTCTTCATCCTTCATTGTTCACTATTCATTCCAAAATGCGACTTTTTTAATGAAGAATGAATACTGAAACCGCTTCGCTGATGAATAATGAAGAATTGACATATATTCGGAAGGTTGATACACTGGATATGGGAGAGTGAGTAAATTGAAAGAGAATATTCTGATTGAAAAGTCTGTTCAGTTTGCAGCCCGCATTATAAAACTCTATCAGTATTTGATCAAAAGCAAAAAAGAAGTTGTAATTTCAAAGCAAATTGTTCGCTGCGGAACCAGCATTGGAGCAAATATATATGAGGCAAACTATGGGCAAAGCATAGCGGATTTTATCTCAAATCTGCATATTGCACTGAAAGAAGCCGCTGAGACAGAATATTGGCTCAGATTACTGTGCCTGTCAGAGTATATTGATGAAAAGATGGCAAAATCCATGTTGGCTGATTGCCTTGAGATAAAGAGGCTGCTGATTGCTTCCATCAATACAGCAAAAACAAACTCGGAAATGCGCGGAGGGCAGAAATAAAGCTGGGAGAGGATACCATGGACTTGTTGAAGAAGGCGGAAGCAATCGTTAGCGCAAGCACCATGCAGGCACGAAATGCCGCAGGGATTGCATACGGGAGTGACTGGGTCATGTCGCTTCTGGATGAGGATGGATACCCTGCGGCGTCCATGATTACGGCTGCTGCCGCGGACGGCTTTCGCTGGATTGCCTTCTGTACCGGGCTTGGCTGGAATAAACCCAACCGCGCACAGCGGGATCCGCGCTCCTGCATCTATCTGTTTGATGAGGCAAACTTTGCGGGAATCTCTCTGGTGGGCAGAACGGACGTGATTACAGACCTTGCGGTCAAAAAGCAGATGTGGTATGATGATCTGGGCGACTTCTTTAAGGGTCCGGAGGATGAGCGGCTGTGTGTACTGAAATTTGTGCCGGAAAGGTACAATATTTTCATTGAAAACCGCACAATCCGTGGTGCATTTGAAATTACGCCGTAACGGGAACAAATATGGGGCTGGCGGCAGATATATGCTGCCGTGAAGGGAGATTGGGCTGTGAAGAGTACATTTGAAACCTATTATCTGGATCGTCCGCTGGTTAAGGGACGTGTTTTTGATCTGCATATACCGGAAAACATCACGAAGGATACCGCAGTGTTCATTGTACACGGCGGTGGTTGGCGCGCCGGTTCCAGAACGGGTTTTCATGAGATCATGGAGGCGCTGGGCAATCGGGGATACATCGTGGCGTCTACGGATTACCGGCTGGATGCAAAGGACGCATTCATGCAGCTGAGTGACATCCGGGAGGCATACGATCGGTTTGTGACGATTCTCAAAGAGCTGGGCAGGCCGCTGAGAATCGCAGTGCATGGCTCATCTGCGGGAGCTCATCTGGGCTCACTGCTGCTGTGTGCCGATCCCGGCGAATGCGGCGATGTGTGCCGTCTGGAAAACGAATGGGTGAAGCCCTGCGGCGGTATGCTGCAGGCGACGCCGGCGGATTTTTTGCCCTACGAGGCCATGATGCCCCAGTTCTGGGCAACCATGCAGGGAATTGCCGGCGCTCCGTACGATAAGGAGCCCGGACGGTATGAGCGCCTGTCGCTGAAAAACTACGTCAGAGCGGATAATCCGCCGATCTTCTTCATGGAAGCCCAGAGAGAGCACCTGTTCCCGTCGGAATATACGCTGGAAATTGCCAGACGGCAGCGGGCGATGGGCGTGCGGTCCCATTGGAAGGTGTACAAGGATGTGGAGCACGGATTCTTCTTTGAACTCAAGCGTCGTGCCCAGATTGAGGCCTTTGAGGATGTCTGCAAGTTTATGGAAGGTGAACTTGAGACGCTGTAAGGTGCTTCGCGGTGCATTGGCCTTTACTTCCCCGGCAGAACATGCTATAATGCCATTGAGGTGATATTATGAACGCTCCCTTCAAGACGACGACGGTTTATAATTATCAGGAATACTTCCGTTTCAACCGTGCGCTGATGCTCACACCCGGCACGATGCTGAAGTTTGCAGCCCTGGAAGCATGCGTGGTGGTGGCCAGCGTCCTGACAAAAAATCCGTTTATTCTGGTATTCTGTGTGCTGTTCCCACTGCTTGTGCTGCTTTTGCAGAACGGCCAGATCAAGCGCGCCTATAAGTCCAAAAAAGTGGTGCAGAATGCAGAAATCCGTTTTGCATTCTATGATACGTATTTCACACAGAACACCGCAAGCGGCGAATCCAGGCTTGACTATGACAATCTTTTCGGTCTGCTTGAGACCCGTACCAATATGTACCTGATGATCTCCAAGCAGCAGGGCTATATTCTCTGCAAGTCCGCATTCCCGCAGGGACTCGAGGAGTTCCTCCGCAGCAAGATCAAGAAGTGCAGAATGTAACAGTATATACGAAGCCCCGACGGTCAAGCTTTGACTGCCGGGGCTCGTGTATTGCATGAAATGCGTAGCTGTCAGGTGGCGTCGGCGTGTCTGCCGTATTTGCGGCGATAGGCAAGCGGCGTCATGCCGTACTGGTGGCCGAAGAGTGTTGAGAAATAGTCCACCGCATGAAAGCCGGAGCGCAGAGCAATGGCCCGAACGGAATGCTCGGTGGTACACAGAAGCTCTGCAGCACCGGCCAGTCTGCACAGACGCAGCTCCGTTGAAATGCCGCAGCCGCGGTAGGTGCTGAACAGATGCTGCAGATAGGACGGACTGACGTGACAGTGGGCGGCGACTTCGCGGATGCCGATGTCGCGGGTGTAATTGCTGCGGATGTAGTCCAGCGCATCGTAGACGTAACGCTGCTGAATGCTGTCGGAGGCGACGGGACGGCCGGGATGCAGAAGCTGGGGGTGTTCGATCAGATAACTGCGCAGGAGAGCTGCCAGAACCTGCAGAAAGGTTTCAAGCACGGCACGCCGCTCAGGCTCCAGCGTCGGAAGATGCTCGGCACGCAGAACATCCAGTTCAGCCGGGGAAAGTCCGGTGCGGCGGCAGAGGATACTTTTCATCTGAGGGGAGAGCGGGCCTGCATACCCTGTGGCGGCAAGAAGGCATACGGCCTTGCCTCCCAGCACAATGGGGATGATCAGCTCCGTCACGCCGCAGTAGCAGGTGACACAGGTGACGGTGTCCTCGTCTCGCAGAGAGGCGTGAAACCGGTTTTTGAGCTGGGCGCACCGGCGCTGCAGTCCGGCATCATCCTTGATGCGCAGGCAGTAGGGATTGAGATGCCAGTTGTACTCAGGAAGCAGCCGGGTCAGATCTTCATCCTGTGCCAGAATCCGGTAGTGGTCGTAGATGAGCAGATCCCAGCCGAAATGCTGCTGAAACTGTTCAATATAGCGTTTGATCAGGCTGACTGTGATTTCCATAAAGCGTCACCGTTCCAAAGCAGAATAGCATGAAATCAAAGTTATTATTCTATTATACTGATATAATGGTAACTGGTCAAGAAAAACATCAGCGGAGGTTTTGTATGCAGACGATCTGGATGGATACGATTGATTTTGAAAAACGCGGCGGCTGGCAGCCTGAAACGCAGTTTGTGCGTGAAATGGGACAGCCTTATCTGATTGCAAACGAGGTACCGGGCAAACCGGCCGGGGATGCCGAGACTACCTTTACGGTGGAAGCCGACGGCTGGTACCGTGTTTTTGTGCGCACAAAGAACTGGAAGTACCCGGAAGCCCCGGGACAGTTCCGGATCATTGTGGACGGTGAGACGCTGCCTGCGGTCTGCGGCAAAATGCCGGTGCTTTACTGGTACTGGGACGTTGCGGGCGATGTATATCTGAATAAGGGAACGCATACGCTTGCCCTCCATGACGTGAGCGGCTGGCTTGCCCGCTGTGCAGCGGTGGTGGTGACCGACGACATGGATTTCCTGCCGTCGCCGGAGCTGTCACGACTTCTGCGGCAGCGTGCGCAGATCAAGGGGATTGATACAAAGCCGAAAGATATGGGCGACTGGGATCTGGTGGTCGTGGGAGCGGGCCCCGGCGGCATGCCGGCGGCGGTGAGTGCTGCGCGCCGGGGTATGAAGGTCGCGCTGATCTCCGGACGTCCCACCATCGGCGGCAATGCCAGTGAAGAGGGAACCATCGGCTTCAACGGCGCCGGTGCCACCAATCCCGGCTGGCATGAAACGGGTATCGCAAACGAGATCAAGCGCGTCTGGGAGGAGCTTGGCTGCACCTATCAGAGAGCGATGGAGTATCTGGTGGAGCGGGAACCCAATATCACGGTATTTCTGGATACGATGTGCATCGATGCCGAAACCGAAAACGATGTGATCACTTCCATCACCTGCGTCAACACCATGACGCTTGAAAAGTCTGTATTCCGCGCGCCGTTCTTCGCCGATTGTACCGGTGACGGCTGGGTGGGCTACTATGCCGGGGCGAAGTATCGTCTTGGCAGAGAGGCAAAGCATGAGTTCAATGAGGAATTTGCCCCCGATGCCCCGGATGCCCTTACCATGAGCGGCTGTACCTGCGCACCCGGTCTGCACAGACGCCTGCGCTGTGACCCGAAGAGGGAGAATCCCCTGTGCTCTGTGGGGCAGTTCCGCAACTGGATGGCGGAGGATACCGGCTCGCCGGTGGAATTCGTCGCGCCCGACTGGGCCATCAAGCTTCCGGCAGAGCTTGGCCGCGTCCCCGACTACAAGGAGACTACCGAATGGTGGATGGAAAACTCCAACGATTTCGATGACCTCTGGGACAGCGAATTTGCCCGAGACGAGCTGGTGCGGCTGGGTATCGGCTACTTTGACTGGCGCAAAAACGTGTACGAAGGGCGGGCCATGTTTGAAAACTGGGCACTGACCGGTCTTGCACTGCACAATTCCAAGCGTGAAAACCGCCGTCTGGTGGGCGATTACATCCTGACCCAGAACGACTGCATTGCCGGTACGCATTTCGATGATGCCGTGACCTATCACGGCTGGGGCATCGACGTGCACAGCCCCAAGGGTATGTACTCCGGCGCCGACGGCGTGTTCCATCTGGATATGCGCATTCCGGTCAGCCCCGTGCCCTACCGCTGCCTCTACTCGGTGAATGTCAAAAACCTCTTTGTGGCATCCCGCTGCAGCTCGGTGACGCATCTGGCGCTGGGATCCACCCGTATCGAGAACACCATCGCAAGTTTCGGTCAGGCAGTCGGCACCGCGGCGGCTCTCTGCCGCAAGTACGGCGTACTGCCCCGGGATATCTACACCGATCACATCCGCGAACTGCAGCAGTGGCTGGTGGAGGATGACCAGACGATCGTGCTGGATTCCGGCACACAGCAGTGCGTGGTCAACGAGGACGAGCGGGATCTGGCGCGTTCTGCGCAGGTCAGCGCAAGCTCTGAGGATAAGGCCGCCGGTGCATACGCCGCCAATGTGATCAATGGCGAGCTGCGTTCTTATGAGAACGTCTGCAATGCCTGGGTATCGTCACCCGATGAGACGCTTCCCCAGAGCATCACCCTGACGCTTGCAAAGCCTGCGACGATCTCCCGGGTGCAGATTACCACCGATACCGACCTGACACTGCCCAAGTATGCCTACTGGAGCGGCCCGCATTTTGCCTATACCGCCCGGGACGTGGACGTGGAGGTGCTCACCGATGCCGGATGGACGAAGGTGGGACAGGTGCGCGGCAACTTCTGCCGTGTGATGCGCGTGGACTTTGAGGCGTTGTGTGCGTCTCAGGTGCGGGTGACGGTGCTTGCATCCTCAGGTGCAGACCAGGCAAAGCTCAACGAAATCCGCATTTATTGAAAACATTGGAGTGAATAAGGAGGGCGGCACACAGCGTGCGCTGCCCTCCTTTGCTTGACAAAAGCCGGAGACGTCAGGTACAATAGAGGCAAACGACTGACAGGAGTGTGTGCGTATGTATGATCTCGTAATCAAAAACGGAAAAATCATCGACGGTACCGGTAATCCCTCCTATTTTGCCGATATCGCGGTCAAAGACGGGAAAATCGTCCGGATCGGCAAGGCTATCGAAGGCGGCGCACGTGTCATCGACGCCGCGGGACTGGTCGTCACGCCCGGCTTCATCGATTCTCACAGCCATTCCGATAATGCTGTGTTCGCTTTTCCAGATCAGACCGAGAAGATTGAACAGGGCATTACCACCGCAGTCGGCGGTCAATGCGGCTCGTCGCTGTTTCCGGTTACCCGTGACCTGACGCCGGAAAACGATGCGCCCATCGGTGAGTACGGCCGTACCAGTGAGGTGCTGAAAAACGGAAGCTCCTACTTCCGGGTGGCATCCACCGTGCCGCAGGGCTCCAATCTCGTGACGCTGGTGGGTCACGGTGCGCTGCGAAAGGCCGTTATGGGCATGGAAAACCGTCCCTCAACGCCGGAAGAACTGGAGAAGATGAAGGCGCTGCTGCGTGATGCGCTGGAAGCAGGAGCCCTGGGACTGTCCTTTGGTCTGATCTACACTCCGGGCGTTTATGCGCAGTATGAAGAACTGCTGGAACTGGCGAAAGTCGCCGGAGAATACCACGCGGTGGTGAGTGCGCACATCCGCGGCGAGAGCTCGAATCTCATCCGTGCGACGGAGGAGTTTTTGAGCATCGTCAGGAGCGCAAAGGTACGCGGTGTGCTGTCCCATCACAAGGCATCCGGCAAGGAAAACTGGGGCAAGGTGACCCATACCCTGCGTATGCTGCAGGAGGCAAACGATGAGGGCTATGAGGTCTACTGTGACGTGTATCCCTACATCGCGTCCCATACTTCGCTTGCGGCTACCTTTGTGCCCAGTGAGCTGCATGCCCTGGGCGTGACGAAAGTGCTGGCGGATCCGGCACAGCGGGCAAAAATCCGTGAGTGGATTCTCGGCAAATGGGGCAGCAATGACGACTTCGGCTGGATTCAGATTGCAATGTGCAAGGGGTATCCTGACTACGAAGGTCTGCGCATTCCCGAGATCGCCAAGCGTCACGGCAAGGACGTGTATGAGACAATCTTTGACATGATCCACGACAGCGATAATGCCTGCTCCGCCTGCTATTTCACCATGTGCGAAGAGGATGTAAAAACGGTCATGGCCTGGGAGCGCACGATGATCGGTACGGATTCCAGCGTTGCCAGAGGCAATAAGGTCTACCATCCCCGTCTGCGGGGTACGTTCCCCCGTGTGCTGGGTAAGTATGTGCGTGAAGAAGGCGTGACGACGCTGACGGAGATGATCCGCAAGATTACCTCGATGCCCGCGACTGTGTACGGGCTTCGCAGCAAGGGGCAGCTGCATGAGGGTTTTGACGCGGATATCTGCATCTTTGATGCGGAAGTGATCATCGACCGTGCGGAGTTCACGGCCTGCTGGCAGCGTGCAGAGGGACTGAAATACGTGCTGCTCGGCGGTGAGGTCGTGGTCGAGGACGCGGTGTATAACGGAAAGCGTCTGGGCCATGTCATGAAGAGAGAAGCGCTGTAAGCGTATACAGAAAGACTGCCGGTGAAGCGGCAGTCTTTCTGTGCTTTGTAATGCATGATGGAACGTACTTTTCTTTGAGAGTGAGATTTATTGTTCCTTCATTTGACAATCTACGAAATATATTGCATTCGGTATTTCAGCATGGTATAATCACGGTGTTTAGTGGGTAAGGCGGCGCGAAGGGAAACGCTGCCGAATCCCGTAATCAATGTTTGAGATAAGGAGTGCGCTTATGCATCCGACTGCACAGCTTTTTTATGATATCGGCGAACCCTACGCCGCAGGTCTCTTTGAACATCCCGAAAAAGGCTATTTCTACCGCCATTCTCTGGCGATGGCACGTTACTATGAGGCGCTGGAACCGGCCGTATATGAAGGCGAACCGCTATATCCGGCGGGGCGCAAGACCTATGACAGGGGATATACGGTTGCGCCGGGTCATGCGTGGACCTATTCGGTAAACTGGGAAGCGCTGGGACAGAAGAGCCGGGAAGCTGCGGTGATTCTGGGCGAGTTCCACGCGATCAGCCGCTACCCGGATTCGGGCGGCTGGACCCACTCCGCGCCCAACTACAAGCGCATCCTGAAAGAGGGCCTTGCGTCCTACCGTGAGCGTGTGCTGGCGCGTCCCGAGGGCGAGGAATTCCGCGAAGGTCTGCTGGCGCTGCTGGACGGCATGGAGATATATCTGAAAAAATGCGCTGACTATCTGCGCGGGGCCGGTGCGCCCGAGCGGCTGGTGAAGGCCGTGGAAAAGGTGCCGTTTGCCCCGGCGGAGAGCTTTTTTGAGGCGATTGAAGCCTGGAATCTCATCTTCTATTTCGATGACTGCGATAATCTCGGCTGTCTGGACGACGGGCTGATCGATTACTGGGACGGCGGCGATTATACCGATCTCATCGAGCAGCTCTTCATCAACATCGATACCGTCGGCCACTGGTCCTGTACCATCGGCCACAGCTACAACGCCATCACCGAGCAGGCGCTGCGTGCCATCCGCGGTCATCGCCGCCCGATGCTGGAGCTGATGGTAGACGACGACATGCCCGAAAGCCTCTGGGAGCTGGCGGTGGAGACGATCCGCTCCGGCTGCACCAATCCGTCGTTCTACAATAAGCGCGGTATTTACGACATGCTCAAAAAGCGTTTCCCGCAGATTCCGGACAACGAGATTGCCCTCTTCTGCGGCTGCGGCTGCACGGAAACCACCCTGCAGGGCATCAGCCGCTGCGGCGGAACCGACGGCAATGTGCCGCTTCTGCAGCATCTGGAAACCTGGCTGTTTGCTCATCTGACCGAGGTATCTTCATTTGAGGAGTTTTACGAGGGACTGTGCGCCTATTCCTGCGAGGAGATCGACCGGCATCTGGACAGAATCATCGGCTGGTATGAATACATGGCCAAATACCTGCCCCATCCCATGCGTACCCTGTTCACGGATGACTGCATCGACAAGGGGCTGGACTTCAACGGTGGCGGCGCGCGCTACACCTGGACGCAGTCCTCTGACAGCGGTCTGATCAACGTTATCGATTCATTGCTGGCGATTCGTGAGCTGGTGTTCCGGAAGAAAAAGTATGCGCCGCAGGAATTTCTCGATCTGCTGGCGGCGGAGGATGCGCAGTTTTACGCCGAGCTGAAGAAATGCCCGCACTTCGGCGTGGACGACGAGGATGCCGACGCGCTGGCGCAGGATTATGTCCGGCGGATGTACGCGGTGTATCATGACAAGAAGCCCGGCGGTTTCATCGACGGCTGCATTCTCACCGAGCATCAGTTCTCGCGCTATGAGCGGCAGGGACTGCTGGTGGGCCCGACACCGGATGGACGGCATCGCGGTCAGCCGACCTGCGACTCGATTGCGGCCCTGCGCGGCAAGGCGGGCGATGGACCCACGGCGATGCTCAAGAGCGCATCGAAGCTGCCGATGGCAGAGGGTATCTCGGTGCTCAACCTGACGCTTGCAAAAAATTTCGCCGGTAAGGCTCTGGAACCTCTGGTGAAGAGCTACTTTACCCTGGGCGGCATTCAGGTACAGGTGACCTGCACTTCGGCGGAAGAACTGCAGGATGCGCTGGCGCATCCCGACAAGTACCCGGATCTGATCGTGCGCGTGGGCGGCTACTCGGAGTATTTCCAGCGGCTGACGCCGGCGCTGCGGCAGGCCGTTGTGGAGAGAAATGTCCACGAACTTGGCTGATTGAAGATGAAAAGGGCTCCTGTGAGTGCAGGAGCGTCATAAAACAGTGAAACCGACCTGTGAAATGATCACAGGTCGGTTTTGCAGCATGAGCCAGTTTCGGAAAGGTTTCCTTGTGTAAAGAAAGCTGTCAGCGAAACTGACTGAGGGATTGACAAGCAATCCACCCCTGTGGAAGAACCTTACCTTACACAGGGAGGCTTTGGTGCAATGTGCATCCCTAGACCGCACGATGCGCCAAGGGGTATATAAAAGTGTGCCCGTATTGTTCGATAAACCGGCATTTGTCGGTTAAAGCAGCAATTCCATTGTTCCAACCGTATAGGTTACTTTTTCATATTGTTTAAGCTTAATTGTTTTAAATCCCATCTTTTCATACCATTTTCGCAATGGTATGTTTTCGTGAACCATCCCCAGATTTATCTTCTCACAATTACTTGCTTTCGCCTGTTCTTTTACAAATTGCATCAAAGCACTTCCGAATCCTTTATTCTGATATGCTGGAAGTATTACAATATCGTTAATGTGCATTGTTTTTTCAGCTGTTTGCAATGACAAAAAGCCGATTATTTCTCCGTTTAATATATACACATACATCAGACATCCGTTTTCATACTCGTTCTCGAATACATGATACGGTAATCGCGTTCTTCCTCTATGGGGACAGTTTTCTTCTGTCATTCCAAATTTTTGGGCAGTATTCTCGTACCCTAATTCTATAATTTTGAGACACTTAGGCAAAAGTTCTTTGTGAACTGGTTCAATCATATATTTCACCTATCCAAATCCAAGTTAGTTTAACTGCGTACATATTATCACAATTTAACTGGATATGCAAGAACAGGCACAGCAGATTAAACTGTTGTACCTGTTCACTGTCTTATAAATGCCGCTTCTCGCAGGAGCTCTTTTTGTGCCTCAAGATATGTCAGGGATTGACGATCTCACCGGAGGCCTGACCGACATATTTGCCGTGAAGCCCCGAGTAGGTGATGTTGCCGGGCTCATCGACGCTGAAAATGTTTTTGCAGTTGCCGAGAAAGGCGCGGCTGATCTCAACGTTTTCCAGCGTATAGTCGTGCGCGGTTACGTCGTTGGTGGTGAAGGCAAAGGCCGTAGCGTAGTCGTTATCCTCGTTGCGGTAGAAGATGTTTTCAAAGACCACGTTGCGGATATCCGCGCCATGGGCCTGGGTGTTGCGTCCGGACTTGGTGGTGACGATGTAATCGGTGTCGTTTTCGGCGTAGATGTTGCCGAAATAGGAGTTTGAAAGGCCGGAATTGATCATGATGACACAGCCGCCGCCGCGGGAATAGAGATTGGTGGCATTGATGTTGTAAGTCTCCTCGGGGCGGTTGCAGTGATCCTTGAAGTAGCCGTAGTGACCGATGCGCAGCAGGCAGTAGGGGGAGTTGCCGCGGAGCTTGCGGCGCATGTCGAAGTTGAACTTGTGCTTTGGATAGTCGGGCCAGAGAAGTCCCGCTTCCTCGGCGCCGTTGTCGGTGTCGTGGATGTTGTCGATGGTGATGTTGTAGATGCGGGAGCCGTCGGTGTTGCGCAGGGCGATGAGCGCGCAGGCGATGGAGGTGCCGATGACATCCCGGATGACGATGTCGTGAATATCGATGTGATGCCCCTCCACGCGGAAGCGTTCGGCGCCGCCGAGGGGGAATGCGGACAGGGCGATGAGGTCGTCGCCTGCCTGACCGGTGATGTTTTCAATGAGGATATCTGAGCAGCCGACGCGCAGGTCGATGCCGTCCTGGTTGGGGGCGTCGCACAGGCAGTAGAAGGAGCAGTTTGAGATGCGCCCGGACTCGCAGTGATGGAGGTTGAGGGTCCACCAGCGCTGATTGCGGAAGTGGAGATTTTCGATGACGAAGCCGCGCATATTCCAGAGAAGCAGCATGTTGTTGCGGGACACGTGGGGATAGCTGCCGGTGAGGGAGGTACCCTGCTCAAGGCCGTTGAAGAGGCCGCCGTCGATGACGGGATGCCCCTGACCGATGATGCGCACATTTTCCAGACGCTCATCCAGGGTGTGTCCCAGTGAGTCGTCTTCAAAGGAACGAAAAACGTTGTCAAAGCTGCCGTCGGTCTGGCGCAGATAGCAATTATCCAGCACAATTTCAAGGTTAGAGGCCAGAATGATCGCCTGATCGATGTCCCACTGCTCCTTTCGCGTGCGGGCATTGAGGCGGGGAATGAGTACCCGGCGTACGCCGGTATCAAGGGCGATACGGACCGCATTGCGGATGGACTGAGAGTCTGATTCGGCCATAACGCCGATGTCGTTGGGCGTGATATAGCGGTTCATGGGACACCTCCGTACGGTTTGATTTGACAACAGTATAGCAAACAGGGGAAAATGTGTAAAGTAACCGGGGAGAGAAAAGTCGAAAATGCAAATTTTGAAATAAATAGTTTCGAAACAGTCATAAAATGGCAAAAGCGTGCTTTCTGCCTTTTTTCCATGTTTCTCTGCCCATTTTCCATTTGCAGATCGGTTTTCAGGCGGTATAATCAGGGTATCAATCATTCTATGGAGGACTTTGCAATGAAAAAAATCCGTATCGGCGTCATGGGCGCCTATCGCGGCACCGGAATGATCAATTACTGCCGTGCATCCGAACACGCCGAGGTCGTTGCCATCTGCGACAAGTGGGTGGAGGGACTCGAGCGTCAGAAGGAAAATCTGAAAGACGACAGTATCGCCTACTACACGTCCTTTGATGAGTTCATCAAGCATGACATGGACGCGGTGGTGCTGGCAAACTACGCAAACGAGCACGCGCCCTTTGCCATCCGCGCCCTGCGGGCGGGCAAGCACGTGTACAGCGAGGTTTTGCCCGTGCAGACCATGAAAGAGGCTGTGGAGCTGGTCGAAGCGGTCGAAGAAACCGGGCTCACCTATGCCTACGGTGAAAACTACTGCTACATTCCGTCTCTCTACGAGATGCGAAAGCTCTATCGGGAGGGCAAAGTCGGCGAGTTTGAGTACGGCGAGTGCGAATACATCCACAACTGTGAACCCATCTGGCCCAGCATCACCTACGGCGATCCTACCCACTGGCGCAACAATATGTATTCCACCTATTACTGCACCCATTCCCTGGGCCCGATCATCCACATCACCGGCCTGCGTCCGGTGTCTGTTGTCGGTTTGGAGGGTACAAAGACCGAGCGTCATCTCCGCATCGGTTCGAAGTCCGGTCAGTTTGGCATCGAAATGGTCACGCTGGACAATGGCGGCATCGTCAAGAGCATCCACGGCGGTCTGTACAGAGGTTCGTACTGGTATAATGTTTACGGCTCCAAGGGACGCATGGAGACTGCCCGTCCCAATGCCCGTCAGGGTGAGACGCAGATGCTGTATGTGGATGTGGACGCGACTCCCGGAGGATACGGCACGGGTACGCTGGATGCCTACAAGCCTGAGGGGCAGTTTCCGGAAAAGTCAGCAGGCTTTGGTCACGGCGGAGCGGATTATTATTCCATGTACAACTTCGTAGAGAAGCTGCTGGGCAATCCCGAGGCAGATATCATCGACGTGTATGAGGCGCTGGATATGGGTCTGCCGGGAATGTTTGCCTACCGTTCGATCCTCAAGGGCGGCGTATCGCTGGAAATCCCGAACCTGCGGGACAAGTCTGTCCGCGATGCGTGGCGCAATGACGTGACCTGCACCGACCGGGCGGTGGCGGGGGACATGTGGATTCCGTCCTTCTCCAAGGGAAATCCCGACATCCCCGACGAAGTCTATGCAGAGATGAAGCGCAGATGGCGCGAGGAATTTGAGTCCGACACCGGTTACACCAAGATGGCGTTTACCCAGAGCAGCGGCAAGAAGTAACGAAAACGAGCACCCCGGCAGGGCGCAAGCCATGCCGGGGTGCAGTGACAGCGGGGGGTAATCAGGGATGTTCTTTGATACCGTCCACAACCCAGTTTCCGCTTTCGTCGCGCACCACGTACCACAGTGACGGGATGCGCCAGCTTCCGCGTACTGTTTCACCGTCGGCGTCATAGGCCTCCTGCGAGTACCAGACCCACATATATCCGTCGGATGCACCGAAGTGTGCTGCCCACAGCTCCAGCGTGTGGGACTGGCTGACAGCGCCATAGGAGGAAGCAGTGGCGTAGCGGGCAAGCCGTCCGTAGCGCTCGCGGTTTTCTTCATCGGTATGGGTCAGGTCGCAGAAAGCCTCCTCAGCCTGATGGAGTACGGACCGGGCGGTAGTGCGGTCATCCGAACTGCCGGCGTAAAGAAGCATGGAAATCTCGCCGGTGGTGAAGTAGGAAGGATACCAGACCTGAGCGACGCGGTGAATGGGAAAGCGGTTGAGTGCGGCGACGAATGCCAGAATTACGGTGGTCGTGAGCAGGACGGTCAGAAGCGCACGCTTTCGCAGCTTTTTCTTCATGCCGATGAGCGGCTTTGCCTCTTCAAGGCGCTGCAGCGCCGCTGCAGGATCGGAGGAAGGATTGTTTTGACGCATTGTATCGCAGACTGCGCGGCAGTCGGGACAGTTATTCAGATGTTCTTCCAGAAACGCTGCGGTTTCGGCGCTTACCATCTGTTCCAGATACAGCGGCAGGAGATCGCGGACGATGCAGCATTCATTTTTCACGGTTTTCCACCTCCAGACGGTTTTGGATCATTGCTTTGGCCCGGTGAAAGGTGACACAGGCCCAGTTTGCACTCTTTCCGAAGAGCTGACCAATCTGCGCAAAACTCAGCTCTGCCAGCACACGCCACATGAAGACTTCCTTATAGGGGTCCGGCAGCGTATGGAGCTGGGCGCGGATTTGCGCGGCATCTTCACGGTTTGAAAGATCGTTTTCCGGATTGGCATCCGGATCCGGGGTATCAGTCGGATAGTCTGGGGCAGAGATGAGATGCCGGTTTTTGCGCTGATGGGAATAATAGCAGTTTTTGGCGATCTGACACAGCCACACGCGCAAATCGCATTCACCGCGGAAGTCCCCGATGGAACGCATGGCTTTGAAAAAGGTCTCGGCGGTGATTTCATCTGCGATGTGCTCACTGCCGGAGAGTCTGAGAATGTAGCGGCGGACATCGTTAAAGTAGGTCGTGTAGATCTGCTCAAAGTCCACAGGCGCGTCCACCTCCTTTCATCACACCTATATGACGCTTGAAAATCGAAAAGATGACAGCTTTTTCAAAAAAGAAACAAAATATTTTGCAGAAGATTCGGGCCGCTGCCATTTCAAATTCCGGTTGACAAAGCAGCAAGCCTGTTTTATCATGAATACGGAGGAAATGCCATGGAATCGATCTGCAGGTTTATTCCCACCGGCACGGTGCCGGATGTGATTCATACGATCAACTTTGTCTATGAAACAAAGCTGAAATCGATCCCCGAGCCGCGCATCAGCCCGGTCTACCGGGTGCAGCTTGTGACCTCCGGTACGGCGGTTGTGAGCTGCGGCGGCGCCGGACGAACGGTGCGCAAGGGCGATGTGTTCTTCATCTTTCCGGCGGTTCCCTATACCATCGACGGCGACGACGAGTTCACCTATATGTATATCAGCTACTTTGGCATCCGTGCGGCGGCTGTGATGGATCGTCTGGGAATTGACCGGTATCATTTTGTGTATGAGGGATTTGAGAACCTGCGGGAACCGTGGGAGGCGGGGATCAGCCTTGGTGCAGAGGTGATTGATCTCATCAGCGAGAGCGTGCTGCTGCAGACGCTGTCACAGATCGGCAGCAGACGCAGTGCGGGAGGCAAAGACCGGCAGGCCGCAGGAAATGACCGCTTTCTGCAGATCAAAAAGTACGTGGATGACTGCTTTTCCGATCCGGAATTGTCGTTGGAAGCCTTGAGTGAGCTTTTTTCCTACAATAAAAAGTACATCTCCCAGATGTTCGGCAAATACCTGCAGGTGGGTCTGACGGAGTATGTGAACACGCTGCGCATCAATCACGCCTGCGTGCTCATTGATCAGGGCTATACCGGCGTAGGGGATATTGCACGCCTCTGCGGGTTTAACGATCCGATGTATTTTTCAAAGGTTTTCAGACGGAAAATGGGAAAGTCCCCAAAAGCACATATTTCGGACAGAAAGCTGATGCAGTAAGAATCAAACATATGAGGTGATCACCATGCTGGACTATCGTACATCCTACACCTATATTGAGTCGGAGGGCAATCAGCTCTTTACGGTTGTCATGCTGCCGGGTGAGGGAAAATATCCGACGATTCTCTCCCGTTCGCCCTATGTGGACAGTACCGAGAATATGCCCGAGGAGCAGATCGCGCTGCAGTATCTGGGAGACAACCGCGCATGGCTTGCAGCGGGCTATGCTCTGATCATTCAGCACTGCCGCGGACGCGGCAAGAGCTCCGGCGACTGCATCCCGTATATCCATGAGCGGGAGGATGGCCTTGCCCTGCAGGCGTGGGTGCGCAGGCAGCCCTTCTACAACGGTGAGATCTTCCTCAAGGGCGGAAGCTATCTGACCACCGTTCACTATGCCACGGCGCCCTTTGCCGACGATATCAAGGGCGCGATCTTCGGCGTACAGGATACCGAGCGTTATAATATCGCCTATCGCAACGGCTGTTTTAAGAAGGGACTGCACGGAAGCTGGTACGTGGGAATGTACAAGAAAAAGTCGAAGCTGCGCAAGTTCTACACCGAGAGAGCCTTTGATATGCTGCCGTTTTCAGACTTTTCCCGCACCGTATTGGGTGAACCAGCGGAGGATTTTGACGAGCTGATTCGTCATCCTGACCCATCGGATGATTTCTGGAATACCCGCTTCGGCGGTGCGGACACCAGAGGTGCCACGGACAATGTAAAGTTCCCGATGCTGCTGACCACCGGCTTTTATGATATCTACACCGGCGGTATCTTTGACATGTGGCGGCAGATGTCGCCGGAAACAAGGGAGCACGCGGCGCTGGTTGTGTCGCCCTACGATCATGGCGACAATGGCGGTAATTCAAACCCCATTGTGTTCCCTGCAGGCAAGCGCAAAGAGGGTTTCGGCGAGGATTATGAGATCCGCTGGTTTGACGCGATCCGCGGTAAAGGGGCGTATCCATTCCAACCGGGCAAGATCACCTATTACCGTCTGTTTGAAAACCGTTGGGCAACGGATGATTTCATGCCGCACAGCCAGGAACGCACTCTGACCATTGGCGGCGGCAAGGTGGATTACGTCTACAATCCCTACGATGCGCCCGGCTTCAATGGCGGCCTCAGCGCAGCTTTCGGCGGCACCCAGATCCAGGAAAAACCCGGCCTGCGCGAGGATATCATCACCGTGTATACGAAGCCCTTCGAGCAGGATACCTTCGTCAAGGGAAAGATCGCGGCAAAGCTCAAAGTGGCATCCGACTGTGAGGATACCTGCTTCTACATCCGCCTGAGTCTGGAAACGATCAAAGGTGATTACGGCCTGCGGGATGACATCACAACACTTTGCCGGCAGCATCCGGACTATGTGCCGGGGCAGGCGGTGGAGCTTACGTTCTCCTGTGACGACCATGCGTTCCTTGTGCGCCGCGGAGAGAGGCTGCGCATCGACATTGCCTCGGCCGACCGGGAGCATTACGTGCGGCATACGAACAACAAGGGACTCTTCAGCGAGCAGACCACGGCGAAAATCGCCCGCAACACCGTCTGGCTGGATGAATCCACGATCACGCTGCCTGTGGAATAATGAAAACACCCGCGAGCCGATGAGGTTCGCGGGTGTTTTGTGAGTGGAGAAGATTACTTGATGGTTTGGTCTGCAGAAGAGTGGCTTGAGGATGTCAGCTGCTTGCGGAAGGCTGACGGAGCGATCCCAAATCTGGCTTTGAAGAGGCGGCTGAAGTAATAGACGTCGGAGAAACCAGTCATAGCGGCCACTTCCGTAATACCGGGAATACCCTGAGAAAGGAGCTCTGCCGCCGCATTGAGCCGCAGGTCGATTACAAACTGGGTCGGTGTCGCAGAGTAGAGCTTTTTGAACAATGTGCGGAAATATTTGCTGCTGATGCCGCATTGCGCAGCCAGCTGTGTGGTTTGCAGTCCGGGATCGGTATAGTGTTCAAGGAGAAAATGATGTGCCTCACGGATTTTGCTGCGGATATCCGAGGAAAGGTATTCGGGCTGCTGCCTTGCGTAAATAAAGGCGAGCAGTTCATAGAGGACGGACATGGCGCTGCAGACACTCTGTTCAAGACGTAAAAGGCGCAGACTCATGAGCTTGCGGAACAGATTGAGGACCCAGGGGGATTGGCTGCAGTCAATGGTAAGGGTGGGGAGTTCCGATTGGGCATAATAGGTCACGCACAGGGACTCGCCGTGTTCCCGACAGTGCACAACATAAGGATCGTCAGGATGGATGAGAAAGAGTGTATCGGTGTGGACCGCGAGCGTTCCGAAGGAAAAGTCGTGATCGTACCAGCCGGAAAGCTGGTAGGAGAGAATAAAGCATTTTCGGGGATCGGTTGAGTGAAATGTCTTTCTTTCGGTGCTGAATTTGTAGATGGAAGTGACGGCTGTGACAACGGTATTCATGCGCTCTCTCCTTTCCGCAGAAAGTATATCCCAAAAGTGTTTTATTGTCAATATCAGTTCCGTTTTATACAAATAACAGCATCCCGTATATTCCGTTCCTACTTCCGGATAATTATAATGGACCTATAAGGAGGAACAGGATATGAGTTATGACAGCATCCGGGAAACCTTACAAAACTATTATTTTGATTGCCTGCCAGAGATTGCGGAACGAATCCGCGTGAAGGTATACACCGCCATGGATGAATATGCGCGGGAGCATAAGGGATTATCTGCGTATCGGCTGAAGGCAAAGCTGTATGAAACAATTGCGGAGACGGTTGAGCCGCGAATATTTGCGGATATTCCGTACTTTTTTGAGACGGGCGCGCTGGTGGCATATTGCGACGGCAGCTTTAACAGGGGGGCTGACCATGCAAACGGTTGGCTGTATGTGAGAAACCGTCATTTATTTTCGGATATTGATCCTCACGCTTTACAGGTATATAACGCACAGAAAAGAAATGGGTTATATGCGCAGTGCGGCATCTATACCGATATGCTGCACTTGGGACTGCCGCTGAAAAAAGTGTTCAAAGTGGGCCTGCGGGGAGTTATGGAAGAGTTGGAAGCGGCTGCGGCCGCGTGTGCATCAGAAAAAGAAGAGGAGTTCATCGCCTGTGCAATGGCGGGGATTCGCGCGCTGTGCAGGATTGCGCAACGCTTTTCGGAGGCCGCAAAGGCACAGGGGCAGACGGTACTGGCTCAAACAGCGGCAAAAGTACCGCTGAATCCCCCGACGACGGTTTATGAAGGACTCTGCGTGCTGGCGTTTATGCGTAAAGCGCTGGGATCTCTGGAAGGCATGGGATTCAGTTCCTTTGGAAGGGTTGATATGCTGCTGCAGCCGCTGTATGACAGAGATAAGGAACGCGGTGTGAGCAGAGAAGAACTGCTTGACCGGATCACAAGATTTCTGCTGATCTGGGACTGTACACTGGATCGGCGAAAGCCGATGGAGAAATGGTGCGAGTACGAAATGGAAAACTCGCTGACCCTGGGAGGCTGTGATCCCGAAGGAAAACCCATATTCAACGGTATCACGGAGCTTTTACTGGAGGCCAGAAATGCAGAGGGTATACTCTATCCCAAAATGATGCTCCGCTACTCCGCAAATTCTCCGCAGGACTATCTGGAGATGATCAGTGGACCGCTGCTGGAGGGAAAGAGCTTCAGCCTCTTTGCCAATGATGACTCAATCATTCCGGCGCTTCTGGCAGCGGGAACAGACCGGGAAGACGCGCTGGATTACGCCGTCGGCGGCTGCTGGGATATTCTCATGCCTGATGTATTCATTCACAACAGCGGTGAATATCTCAATATCCTCAAGCCATTGGAATGGTCAATTCATCGGGATACGCAGAAGATGCAGGAAACGGAGTTGTATTTTGAGCCGTTGGAAGAAGCCGAGAGCTTTGAAGAACTCTACAGCCGCTATCTAGGTTTTATCCGACGCGTATTGGTGCAGAAACTGGCGATTACCAGCCGGGGATCGCGGATATGGGATCAGGTCAATCCGGTCGGTGCAATCTCGGCGCTGATGCAGCCTTGTATTCCGGGGCGGCGGGATATAACCGCAGGCAGCAGCAAATACTGCCGGGAAACGGCGTATCTGTGTGGCTTTGCGGAGAGTGTGGATTCGCTGCTGGCAATCAGAAAATTATGCTTTGAACAGCGGGTTTGCACGGTGAGTGAATTGTTTGCTCAGTGCAGAGAGAACTGGCCGGATGAGATTCTGCGGAGAAGAGCCATCGGCGCACCGTCCTATGGAGACGGAAGCGATGAATCCGCGGCGTTTGTGGGGCGGTTTGTGGAGGATATTGCGCAGCTGACAGAAGATCTGCCAACTGCGCACACGGGAAAATTGCGTCTGGGCTCCAATCTCTATACCGAGATCATCTGGTGGGCGCAGCGAACATTGGCCACGCCAAATGGCAGAAAACATGGGGATTATCTGAGTCAGGGACTGACGCCGTCCAGATTGTCCGGAGAAGTTTCGGCCTTTGAGGTACTGGACGGTCTGCGCTGTACGGATATGACACAATTTGCAGCAGGTTCTTCGATAACACTGACGCTGCCGGCAGGTAGGCTTGATAAATCGCGGCTGGTTGATTTTTTCAGAGCGGCGGCAAGGAGCGGGTTTCAATCGATCCAGCCCAATCTGGTCAATCGGGAAGAACTGCGGGCAGCGCAGACGGATCCTGAGCACTATCGGCACATTATTGTGCGCGTATGCGGTTTTTCGGCTCCCTTTGTTTCGCTGGCGCCGCACTATCAGGAGGAATTCCTCTCACGCGCGCTGCTGGAGGTCTGAGTATGGGTCTGCAGATCAGTCGAATCCAGCGTTTTTCGTTGCACGACGGGCCGGGAATCCGCACGACGATTTTTCTGGCAGGCTGTCCGCTGAGATGTCGATGGTGTCACAATCCGGAAATCCGGAGCAACAGCCCGGAACTGCTTTATGAAAGGTCAAAATGTATCGGCTGCGCGCTGTGCGGAGCCTGCCCGCAGCAGGTTCATCTGTTCAGGGAAGAGCATATCCTGCACAGAGAACGCTGCATGAGCTGCGGCGATTGCGTAAACATGTGTCCTACGGGCGCTCTTTCTATGTCGGTGAGAGAATTGCCGGAGGAGATGTACCGGGCAGAGGTTGAAAAGCAGAGACGTCTTTCGGGAGAAGGCGGCGGAATTACCTTTTCGGGAGGAGAGCCGCTGATGCAGGGTGAAGAGATTCTCAGACTGCTTGAAAACTGCCGGACACATACCGCTATGGAGACCTGCGGATATGCCGACGAAGCATTGTTCTGCCGGGTTGTGAATGAAATGGATTACATCATGTTTGATCTCAAGATTGCAGATGAAGAAATGCATCGCAGATATACGGGGGTATCCAACCGGCGGATTCTGAAGAATCTGACACATCTGCGGGAAAGCGGAAAGCCTTTTCTGCTGCGCACGCCGCTGATTCCGAGGATCACGGATACCTCGTGTAATCTGGAGGCAATTGCCCGAATCGTCGGGGATGATCCGTGGGAGCAGCTGCCGTATAATCCGTTGACCCCGGTCAAATACGAACGTCTGGGGGAAATTTTTTCTTTGGAATAAAGTAAAAATAAAGTAAAACAGGAGCCGCTGCGAGATTGCAGCGGCTCCTGTTATGAAAGCATTATTACTTGGTGATCAGGTCGCAGGCTTCCTTGTACTTGGCGGCGGTGGTGGAAACCACGTCGGCGGGCAGCTCGGGGGCGGGCTCAACGCCGGCAAACTTGTTGGCCTTGAGCCAGTCGCGCAGGTACTGCTTGTCAAAGCTCTTCTGGCCGCGGCCCACTTCGTAGTCGGCCATATCCCAGAAACGGCTGGAGTCGGGAGTCAGGACTTCGTCGCCCAGGACCAGCTCGCCGTTCTCGTCCAGACCAAACTCGAGCTTGGTGTCTGCGATGATGACGCCGCGGGTAGCTGCGTAGTCGGCGCAGGCCTTGTAGATGGCGATGGTGGCGTTCTTCACCTTGGTGGCAAGCTCGGTGCCCACGATTTCGCACATACGCTCGAAGCTGATGTTCTCGTCATGGCCTTCGGCAGCCTTGGTGGAGGGGGTGAAGATGGGCTCATCGAGCTTCTGGGACTCCTGCAGACCCTCGGGGAGACGGATGCCGCAGACTTCGCCGCACTTCTTGTAGCTTTCCCAGCCGGAGCCGGTGATGTAGCCGCGCACGATGCACTCGACGGGCAGCATCTTCAGCTTCTTGACCAGCATTGCACGGCCTTCCAGTTCGGGCATATCGCAGAAGGGGGCGGGGAAGGTCTTGTAATCGGTGCTGATGAGATGGTTGGGCAGGATGTCCTTTGTGAACTCAAACCAGAACTCGGACAGATGGTTGAGCATCTTGCCCTTATCCGGGATGGGGGTGGGCAGGATCACGTCGAAAGCGGAAACACGGTCGGTGGTGACGATGAGCAGGCTCTTGTCGTCCACGGCGTAGATCTCGCGGACTTTACCGGATGCGATAGGCTTCATAAAGATGGCCTCCTGTGCAGTATTTTTTATTTCAATGCGGCTTTACGGGAATTTCAGATGTCTCTGAACATGTATTTATCATACCATTCAGAGAAAAAAATGTAAAGAGAGCGAATAACCAAAAGATTTTCGGATTTTTACGCAGTTTATAACGCCAAGATAAAATTGCATACCCTAAAATCGCAGGTTATCGCTTTGAAAAGTTGACAGGCGGGGAATATGGTGGTACAATGTAACATAAGAGGATAATGCCCATCGGATAAAAGGAGCGTAAAGGCTGTGTACACGGGAAATGTCTGTGATGTCCATATTCATGTGGAGCATGCTCCGGATCTGGCGGTTATGGCTCCGCGCTTTGCCCGGGATGGCCTCGTCAGATACGCCCTGCAGGGCGCCGGTTCCTACGGCATTGCCCACCGCGGCATCTCCAATGCGCTGGGGCTCCTTCAGAAGCTGCGGGATCCTGAACACTGCTATGCCTTTGCCAATCTTGATCACCCCGATCAGGGTGTCGCAAGTGCCGAAAGCCTGCTTGCACAGGTGAAACGATACTGGGAGCTGGGCTTTGACGGCATCAAGATGATCGAGGGTAAGCCTTCGGTTCGTCGGCGTACCGGTGTGAAGCTGGATGATCCTCGCTTTGATCCCATGTTTGACTATATGGAGGAGCACGATATTCCGCTGCTGTCCCATGTCAACGATCCCCGTTACTTCTGGGATGTGACAAAGATGACGCCTGAACAAATTGCAAAAGGCTGGGGTGTGGGCCCGGACGGTTCGCCGTTTGAAGAGGTACGCGCCGAGGCGCTGACTACTATGCGCCGCCATCCGAAGATTCGCACGGTCTTTGCTCACTTCTTCTTTGCATCCGCAAATGTCGCCGAGGCGGATGCCATCCTCGATGCTTATCCCAACGTGAAGTTTGATCTGACGCCGGGAACCCATTATAACGACATGGCGGCTGACTACGAAGGCTGGCGGGAGTTTTTCATCCGCCGCGCCGACCGTATCCTCTACGGCACCGACAACTGTGCCGTGCTGAATGACAATTATAATGCCCATTGCCGCAGGATTCTGGAAACCAATGAGACAATGGATCACTACGGCACCCTGGTCACGGGTTTTGCGCTGCCCGATGCGGTGCTTGAAAAGATCTACGAGACCAATTTCATGGCCTTCGCAGGAGCATCTCCCCGCAAAGTTGACAAGGCAATGCTCGCTGAATTTGTTGAATGGAACAAGGTGCTCATCGCAGACTCACAGGATGTTGACAAACTGCGCGCCGAGCTTGACGCGGTGGTGCAGAACATATAAAGCTGTCAAAAAATTACTATACCGGAGGATTTCCAAATGCTGAAGCTCAAGGAAAACTGCAAGTACTCTCTCGTCGTCCCCACCAGCATGGGCGTTCGTATCACGCCTGTTGACCGCCAGCCTGTCCACACCAGCAACACCTACTACATGCAGGCTACCTCTGCCGAGACCAACGTCGCCAACATCTCCGCTTCTCTGGGTCTGCCCGTTAAGGTCCTGACCACCTTCGTGCAGGACAGCCCCATCGCTGCTTTCATCAAGGCCGAGCTGCGCAAGCGCAACATGGACTATGAAGGCAAGGACGTCCCGCAGGGCGGCCCCTGGGGTTACCGTCATCAGTTCAACATCGCTGACTCCGGTTACGGTATGCGCGGTCCCCGCGTTGCCAACGACCGCGCCGGTGAAGTTGGCCGTACTCTGAACATCAACGACTTCGATCTGGACCGTATCTTCGGCCAGGAAGGCGTTCAGGTTCTGCATCTGTCCGGTCTGGTCGGCGCTCTGTCTCCCGACACCAGCCGCTTCTGCCTGGAGCTGGCCCGCGCCGCCAAGAAGTACGGCACCCTGATCTCCTTCGACCTCAACCATCGTGCTTCCTTCTGGAAGGGCCGTGAGGAAGAGCTGCATGCCATCTTCTCCGAGATCGCTTCCGTTTCCGATATCCTCATCGGTAATGAAGAAGACTTCCAGCTGTGCCTGAACATCGTTGGCCCCGAGGCCGGCGGTAAGGACATCGCTGCCAAGATCGACGGCTTCAAGGGCATGATCGAGCGCGTCCGTGAAGCTTATCCCAACGCTTCCGTCTTCGCCACCACCCTGCGTCAGGTTGTCTCTGCCAACGAGCACCTGTGGGGCGCCATCCTCTTCGCCGGCGGCGAGTGGAATGTCGTCGAGCCTCGTCCGATCCCCGTTCTCGACCGCATCGGCGGCGGTGACGGTTTTGTCGGCGGCCTGCTCTACGGTATCCTGAAGAGCTGGAAGTACGAGGATTGCCTGCACTTCGGTTGGGCTACCGGCGTTCTGGCTACCACCGAGCTGACCGACTACGCTACCCCCGCCGACGAAGATGCCGTTTGGAGCATCTGGCAGGGCAACGCCCGCGTTAAGCGCTAACTTTCGGGAATCCATTCCATTTTTCTCATATAAAATCTTGATAAGGAGACTATCAGCATGAAAAAAGCAGATATCGGCCTGATCGGTCTTGCTGTTATGGGCGAGAACCTGGTCATGAATATGGAGTCCAAGGGCTTCACCGTCGCGGTTTATAACCGTACCGTCGAGAAGGTCACCAAGTTTGTCGAAGGCCGCGCCAAGGGCCTCAACATCATCGGTACCTACTCTCTGGAAGAGCTGGCTGCCAATCTGGAAAAGCCCCGCCGCGTTATGATGATGGTCAAGGCCGGCCAGGCTGTTGACGATTTCATCGAGAAGCTGCTGGCTGTTCTCGAGCCCGGCGATATCATCATCGACGGCGGTAACTCCCACTTCCCGGACACCATTCGCCGCTGCGCGTATGTTGAGTCCAAGGGTCTGCTCTACATCGGCACCGGCGTTTCCGGCGGTGAAGAAGGCGCCCTGAAGGGTCCCTCTATGATGCCCGGCGGTTCTCCCGCTGCCTGGGAACATGTCAAGCCCATCTTCCAGGCTCTGTGCGCCCACGTGGAAGACGGTTCTCCCTGCTGTGACTGGGTTGGCGAAGGCGGCGCCGGTCACTTCGTTAAGATGGTTCACAACGGCATTGAGTACGGCGATATGCAGCTCATCTGCGAAGCCTACCAGCTCATGCGCGACTACCTGGGCATGACCGCCGACGAGATGCACGAAGTCTTCGCCGAGTGGAACAAGGCCGAGCTCGACTCCTACCTCATCGAGATCACCCGCGACATCCTGGCTTACAAGGACACCGACGGTGAGCCCATCGTTGACAAGATCCTTGACACCGCCGGCCAGAAGGGTACCGGTAAGTGGACCGGTATCGCCGCTCTGGACGAAGGCGTGCCGCTGACCCTGATCGGCGAGGCCGTGTTTGCCCGCTGCCTGTCCGCCATCAAGGAAGAGCGCGTTGCCGCTTCCAAGGTTCTGTCCGGTCCCTGCGTGAAGTTCGAGGGCGACCGCGCTGCGTTCCTGGAGGACATCCGTCACGCTCTGTTCGCTGCCAAGATCGTTTCCTACGCCCAGGGCTACACCCTCATGCGTGCTGCTGCCAAGACCTATGGCTGGAACCTCAACTACGGCGGCATCGCCCTGATGTGGCGCGGCGGCTGCATCATCCGCTCCGTCTTCCTCGGCAAGATCAAGGAAGCTTTCGACAACAATCCCGAGCTCACCAACCTCCTGCTGGATCCCTACTTCAAGGAGACCATCGAGAATGCTCAGGCGTCCTGGCGCCGCGTCTGCGCTGCTGCCATCACCGCCGGTATCCCCGCTCCTGCCATGACCACCGCCCTGAATTACTTCGACGGTTATCGCTGCGAGAAGCTGCCGGCTAACCTCCTGCAGGCTCAGCGTGACTACTTCGGCGCCCATACCTATGAGCGTCTGGATCATCCCCGCGGCGAGTTCTTCCACACCAACTGGACCGGCCACGGTGGTGACACCTCTGCGTCTACTTACGTGGTGTAATTCCTGCACGATAACGTATTGTAAACGATAGACAGAGCGGCGTCCCGATATGCTTTGTCGGGACGCCGCTTTTCATTATTCCGGGAGGAAAGTATGCGAATCCTGATCGTCCGTCACGGCGACCCTGATTATACAAACGATTCTCTGACCCAGCGTGGCCATGAAGAGGCTGAATTGCTGGCAAAAAAGCTTGTAAATGAGCCGATTCATGCCATCTGGTGCTCTACGATGGGCCGTGCGATGCAGACCTGCGAGCCGACGGCCAAAGCGCTGGGTATGCAGCCGATTTACCGTGACTGGCTGCGGGAAGTGCCCTATCCGATTGCCTTTCCGGGCATGGAAAAGCCCCGGTGGTTCTGCTGGCCGCCCAAGATCTGGACACAGCAGACCGATCTCACCGAAGGCGGCATCGCCTGGAAGCAGAATCCCGTCCTTGTGGAAAGCGGCATGATCGACTATCTGGAAAATGTATTCCGTCAGCTCGACGGCGTTATTTCAAGCTACGGATACGTCCGTCATGGACGGTATTATGAGCTGCTTCCCAACCGCAAGGATACGGTTGTGGCGTTTTTCTGCCATCAGGGACTGGGTACGGCCCTGATCTCTCATATTACAGGACTGCCGCTGCCGCTTCTGTGGAATGTCTCCATGACACCCACGACCTCGGTTTCTACCATTATTATGGATCATTACGATCCTGCGGAACCTGTGGCAATTCCCCGCATTCTCAGCATGGGGGATACCGGGCATCTGTATGCCGGCGGCATGAACGTCAACTGGCGGGGATTACACCATGACATTACGCCCGAAATGAAGGGTATGACCGGTGTTTGACAATTAAAGAGGAGGAGAGACCATGGGCAGCATCAATATCTGGATGCAGATGCTGGGATTTAACCGCAACGATCCCGACCGCGGCGTGGCCCGCTATCTGGAAACAACCGGCTTTGTGCCGGAGAGTATCTGTGGACTGCTGTTTAACCCTGACTTTGTAAATCTCCATCGTGGGATGGATGAAGAATATACGCTCTTCCAGGACAACTGCTCCTATCACGGCATTCCCCGCAACAAGGAGCGTGAACGTCAGCCCTGGACCAATTATGATCTTCGTCAGCTCATCGCAGAGCTTAAAAAACACGGTATCGACTTCTATGCCGGCCTTATGGGC
Organism: Oscillospiraceae bacterium; assembly: GCA_015067675.1. GTDB lineage: Bacteria > Bacillota > Clostridia > Oscillospirales > QAMX01 > SIG502. The sequence continues at coordinate 5,893 of SVMB01000024.1, read as the reverse complement.
TCCTACTGCTTTGATATGTACCATCACGAATGGGTGAGTGACCATCCCGAGGTTCGCTGCATGGCGCGCGACGGAGATGGTGCACTGTTCTGCCTGAAACGTCTCAAGGACGGCAGCTATTACGAGGATTTCTTCGCGGAAAAGCTGGTGCAGACGCTGGTGGATTACGACTGCGCGGGTGTACATCTGGCGGATTCCTTCTGCCCGGCGGGACGTCCTTGTGTGGCTGACTATTCCTGCGATATGGTGGGGCAGTTTATTGACCATACGGGTATTCGGCTGCCCGATGAGGTTATGGCCACCATGCAGAGCAATGAGCTTGCCGACCGCTGCATCCGTGCCGATTACATTTGGGCAAATCTGCGCGAGGAGTGGCTGGCGTTTTACGAGTGGCGCTGGGAGCGCTTCTTCCAAAAGGTCTGCGCGGCGGTTCACGCCGTGGGCAAAAAGGTCTGGGTGCTGGGTATGTACTGCACCGATCCCTTTGAGACCCGCTACATCTACGGCTTCAATTCAAAGCGCGTCATGGATGCCGGCGTTGACTGCATGACCGCCAATATTCTGCCTACCAGCGTAGCCATGAACTTCCCCGACCGCGAATATTACTTCCACCGTTATCACATGGATCTGCCCTTCCTGCGTGCGCAGGTCGGTGAGGATCACGGCATCGTGACGATGGTCGGCGTGCAGGATGCGTCGGAGGAATGGAGTGTGCTGGATCATCAGCCGGTCAAGCTGGAGCGCGATATTTATACGATGACTGCCTTCCAGTCGCCGGTGAAAGCAGGCGGCTTAAAACCCGCCACGGACGGCCTGTTCCTGTGTCTGGGCGACGGTATCCCGCATGATCGCTGGCAGTTCCTCAAGTCCCGCATGGACACCGGACTCGGCGTGGACGCAGAGCGAAGTTGGTCGCCGATGGTGCTGTGGTCTGACACTGCCGACGACCGCACGATTGGTGAATACATCCGTACCCGCCGTACATCGGCGCATCGCCAAAGCTTTGAAATCTTTAAACAGGGCACACCCTTCGGCGGCGCTGTGAGAAGCGATATGCTGGACGGCTTTGAAGGTGTTCTGTTTGTACCGAACTTTGATCTGCTCTCGGGTGACGAGCAGAAGACGCTGGCAGCGGCCAACTTCCCCTGGGTCGGTACCGTGCCGCAGGGCTTTGACCTGACGGCGTGCGGTATCGAGCCGGTACTTTCCTGCACGGATGGGTTCAGTGATTATCCCATGACGGCCTTTATGGTTGGCGACGGCCTGACCGACGCGCTGAAGGCGGAAGTCGCGGCGCTCTGTGCCGAGGATGACGGTAAGCCCTCCACCGGTGATCTTCCGGAGGCCGACAATTATCCGCTGCGCTCGATGCTTCCCTTCCGCAAGCTGACCACGGGCTTTGTAAAGGCCTGCGGCGCGATGCTCAGAGCTGCGATGTTTACCCAATTCCCGGTGACGGCAAGCGAGCCGATGATGGCGCTGCGGTTGAAGAACGGACGTGATCGCCTGTTCCTGTACAATGCTGACGACGGCCATTACGTGCACGTGGTCGTGACCTCCGGGGAGGATATCCGCTCCGCCGACATCGTGACGCCCTATCCTGTGCTGCCCGTGCGCTGGGTCAGCGAGAAAAACACCGGTTTTGGCTTCAATTACAATGCTTCCCGTACTGAAATGCGTAAATTTCAGATGAAAATGGCTCCTTCGGGCGTCAATATCGTGGATATTGACCGCATGAAGTAATATATCGACAATAACAGAAAAGAGGAAAAACAAATGAAGTCCTTAATTAAGTATGCAAACTGTGAGTGCGGCCTGTCTGATGACGAGCTGCGTGCGGCAGTACGTGAGTCCCTGTCCGACTGCAAGGCCAACCTCAAGAAGGTCCTGCTCCTGCCCCCGGACTACACCCGTTTCCACTCCTATGCCGGCCGTCTCACCGCCATGTACTACGAAGAGCTCAAGGATACCTGCCACATCGACATTCTGCCGGCTCTCGGTACCCATGTGCCCGTGACAAAGGATGAATGGGTTGCCATGGTCGGCGACAGCGTTCCCTTTGAACTCTGCATCGTCCACAACTGGCGTACCGACGTCGTCAAAGTCGGCGAGGTTCCCGGTGAGTACGTCTCTTCCATCAGCGAAGGCCTTGTGACCAACCCCATCGACGTTGAGGTTAACAAGCTCCTGCTGGATCCCTCCTATGATCTGATTCTGTCCCTGGGCCAGGTCGTGCCTCACGAGGTCGTCGGTATGGCCAACCGCAACAAGAACATCTTCGTCGGCTGCGGCGGTTCTTCCATGATCAACAACTCCCATATGCTCGGCGCCTTCTACGGCATGGAGCGCATCATGGGTAAGGATCATACCCCCGTGCGTGACGTCTTTGACTACGCCGAAGAGCATTTCCTGCAGCACATTCCGCTGTGCTATGTCCTGACCGTCACCACCGCTCCTCAGGGCAATGTCCATGTCCACGGCCTGTTCATCGGCCGCGAGCGCTCCAACTTTGAGGCCGCTGTTGCTCTGGCGCAGCAGAAGAACCTCAACCTCGTTGACAAGACCTTCAAGAAGGTTGTCGTGCTGCTGGATGAGAAGGAGTTCAAGTCCACCTGGCTTGGCAACAAGGCGGTTTACCGCACCCGTATGGCCATCGAGGACGGCGGTGAGCTGATCGTCCTGGCTCCCGGTGTTGACAAGTTCGGCGAAGACGCTGCCAACGATGCCCTGATCCGCAAGTACGGTTATGTTGGCCGTGAGAAGGTTCTGGATCTGGTCAAGGCTCCCGAGAACGACGACATCCGTGAGAATCTCTCTGTTGCCGCCCACCTGATCCACGGTTCCTCCGACGGCCGCTTCTCCATCACCTACTGCACCAAGCTCCTCACCGAGGAAGAAGTCCGCGGCGCTGCCTTCAATTATGTTCCCTACGATGAGATGGTCAAGAAGTATGATCCCGAGAAGCTCGTTGACGGCTGGAACGTGGTTGACGGCGAGGAGATCTACTACATCTCCAATCCTGCTCTGGGCCTGTGGGCTGACCGCCGCAAGTTCTAAGAGCGTTTCTACGATTTAAGCGCAGAACGATTACTACATCAAACCTGCGGGCGGATTCCCCGCCCGCAGGTTTTTTCTATAGAGAGGTAAAAAATATGGATACAACCAGACATGAAGTGCTTGCAAAGTTCCGCGACTTGCCGGTAATTGAGGCACACGCACATTTTACCCAGCCGCACGGTTTGAAGGAGTCGGTGGGGATCTTTGAAGAGATCCGGCAGATGCGCAATTACGAAACCTTTGGTTTTATGGCAGCCAGCATGCTGGGCAGCGGGTGGACCGATCCGTTTGCCAATGAAAAAGCGGCGTTTTATAAAAAACAGTTTCCCGGCAGCTTTGCTTTTGGTACCCTGATTCATGACGATACGGCTTCCGGTTATGAAGAGCAGGCCAAACGGATCATGGCGATGGGTCTGGACGGTATCAAAATGCTGGAAGGCAAGCCGGATCTGCACCGCCGCATCGGTCGGGGCGTGGATGATCCGATTTATGACCGCTATTACGCCTATCTGGAGGAGAATGCAATTCCGATCACGATGCATGTCGGTGATCCGGCGTCCTTCTGGGATCCGGAACTGGCGCCTCCTGTGGCGCGGGAACGCGGATGGTTCTACGGCGACCCGAGCTTCCCGGCCAGAGAACGGCTTTACATTGAAATCTGGAATCTGATGGAAAAATTCCCGGATCTGCACCTGACACTGGCACATTTCGGATTTTTCGGTCACATTCCGCAGATGGCCGAGGAGTTTTTGAGCCGTTGGAAGAATACGGGACTTGATCTGACGCCCGGCGGCATTATGTATGCGGGATTTTCCTCTATGCCGGAATTCTGGAAGGATTTCTTTGTTCGCCATCAGGACCGTATCATCTTCGGTACGGATTGCTACAATATTCCCGAGCGTGAAATGACCCATCAGGGAGGTCCGTCGGGTCGTTGGGAACTGGTGCGAAGCTTCCTGGAATTCACCGAACCTTTTGAGTGGGATGGCTTTGACAAGCCGCTGATTCCTTTTGGCTTCGACGACGATATCCTTCTCAAACTGTATAATTCCAATCCCAGAAACTTTATGGGCGGTACCCCCAGGGAACTTGATGAAGAACGTATCAACTGGTCGGTTTTGGAGATCTGAAGACGAAAATGACAATCTGCAGGGTGAGAAGCCTGCTTGCAGATGCTTACGATAAAGAGGTACGAAATATGGACACAACCAGACATGAAGTGCTTGCAAAGTTTCGGGATCTGCCGGTGATTGATACCCATGTGCATCACAGTCAGCCGTATTCGATCCCGGAATCTCTGGAGTTTTTCAAGGATATCAAACAGCGCCGCAATTATGAGGCGTTTGCGTTCATGCCCTATCATCTCTCCGGTTCCAAGGGCCGTCATCCCAATGCGTCCCTGGAATCCCTGTATTACAAAAAGCAGTTTCCGGGCAGTTGGGCCTTCTGCGGTCTGCAGCACTACTGCGATGAGCGCGACACTGCGGAAGGGTATCTGGAGCAGGTGAAGCATTACCGTGCACTGGGCTGCGACGGCGTGAAGATGCTGGAAGGTAAGCCTGACCTGCATCGGACTGTGGGACGCGGCATTGACGATCCGGTATACGATAAGTTCTATGCCTATATGGAAGAAAACGGCCTGCCGATCACCATGCACATCTGCGATCCTGCGGATAACTGGGATCCGGACAAGGTGTCGGACTATGCCAAGAAGGTCGGCTGGTTCTACGGTGACCCCAGTTACCCGGCCCGTGAGCGCATCTACATCGAGGTCTGGAATCTGATGCGCAAGTTCCCGGCGCTCAAGCTCAATCTGGCTCATTTCGGTTTCTTTGGCTACATCCCTCAGATGGCAGAGGAGTTCCTTTCTGCCTGGAAGAATACGCGTCTTGACCTGACGCCCGGCGGTATTATGTTTGCGGGCTTTTCCGCCAACCCTGAGTACTGGAAGGATTTCTTCGTTCGGCATCAGGACCGCATCGTCTTTGGCTCCGACTGCTACAATATGCCCGAGGATACCGTCAACAAGGGTGGCCCGCTGGGACGCTGGGAGCTGGTTAGAAGCTGCCTTGAGTTTACCGAGCCCTTCAAGTGGCCGACGATGGAAAAGGAACTGATTCCCTTTGGCTTCGATGACGCGATGCTGAAGAAACTCTATCACGACAATGCGGTGACCTATCTTGGCGGCGCGCCGAAGGAACTGGACGAGGCGCGTATCGACTGGTCCCCGCTGGGACTGTAAGCAGCATACACATTCGGCCTGCGGGCGGTTATCCCGCCTGCAGGCTTTTTGCTTGACAGAGGGATATACAATGGAAATGATCAGACATGAAATTCTCTCCAAATTCCGCGATCTGCCGGTGATTGATACCCATGTGCATCACAGCGAGCCCGGTTCCATCCATGAATCTGCGGAGATTTTCCGGGAGATCATGCAGGGCAGGGATTATAAGGCATTTGCATTCATGCCCTATCATTTGTCCGGTTCCGAGGGGGCGCATCCCAATGCTTCGCTGGAAGCGCTCTACTACAAAAAGTGCTTCCCGGGTAGCTGGGCCTTCTGCGGTCTGCAGCATTACTGTGATGAGCGCGACACGGCGGATGGATATCTTGCACAGGTAAAGCAGTACCGTGCACTGGGCTGCGACGGTGTGAAGATGCTGGAAGGTAAGCCTGACCTGTACAGGATCATTGGCCGCGGGATTGACGACCCGGTGTATGATAAGTTCTACGCTTACATGGAGGAAAACGGTCTGCCGCTCACCATGCATGTTGGGGATCCGGCATCCTTCTGGGACCCGGAGAAGGTGTCGGATATTGCCAAAAAGACCGGTTG
>SVMB01000023.1 GCA_015067675.1 Oscillospiraceae bacterium | reverse complement strand
GGGGAAGCCCTGCGGTATGCGTGAACCGGACACATTCCCGGTTCACGGTACTGTGGAGTTATGACAGCTGCAACCGGCAGCGGCCTGGATTATCCCCAACGTCAGGGGCGCGTGGCAAATATGACGCATTTGAAACTTTTGTATTTCAGGCCAGCCGTGCCGTGTTCAGCTTCCGTATGAGAATCCATCATGACGGCACGGCTGGCTAATCCAAGCAATCAAAAAAAGCTGTATGACAGCATAGTATACTCCAAGGAGGTGGAAAGAATGAAACAGCACTCCCCTGTTATCCATTGTATATATGCTGACATTGATCAAAACATCCCTGAGCTTATCGAAGAGTCTTTCAGGCTTTACCTTGTCCGCATCCTTGCAGAAACCGACAAGCCTGTTGTACAATGTTTGCGATGAGTGGTCGCTTATTTCAAGGAGGAACCTATGTACTTGGAAATAAGCAACCCAATGGATTACCATGTCGCATTGTACATCCGATTATCGAAGGAGGATGAGACCGAAGGACCATCCCAAAGCGTAACAAACCAGAAATCTTTGCTGGGCGAGTTCGTGCAGCAGCATCGCCTGTCCGTCTACGATACCTACATCGATGACGGCTGGAGCGGCACTAATTTTGACCGCCCGGACTTCCAGCGTATGATCACGGACATCGAAGCCAAGAAGGTGAACATGGTCATCACCAAAGACCTGTCCCGTCTGGGTCGAGACTATATCATGACCGGCCACTATATGGAGCGGTACTTCCCTGAAAAGAGAGTGCGCTATATTTCCCTGCTGGATGGCATCGACACCGGTGTGGAATCCACCGCCAACGATATCACCCCGTTTCGTGCCATCATGAACGACATGTACGCTAAAGACATCTCCAAGAAGATCAAGAGCGTGAAACGGGATAAACAGCGCAAGGGGCAGTTCATCGGCGGCAAGCCTATGTTCGGCTATAAGATGCACCCCACAGAGAAAAACCAGATTGTAGTGGACGAGAAAGCGGCCCAGATCGTGCGACGGATCTTTGGTATGGCACTGGAGGGCGTCAGCTGCCGTAAAATCGCTACCCAGCTCAACGAGGACCATGTTCCCACACCGGCAACCTACGCAGGGTTGACGATTGGACATCCCGGCCCCTACACCGGCCTGTGGAGCAGTGAGAGGATCTCCGAGATGTTACAGAATGAGACCTACATCGGCAACATGGTACAGGGACGCACGGTGAAGATCAGCTACAAGTCTAAGAAATGTCTGCGACAGGCCCGGGAGAACTGGGTGGTTGTGGAAGGAACCCATGAACCGTTGATCGATGCCGAGACTTTTCAGAAGGTACAGATGTTGGTCAGCAGTCGTAAACGAACCAAGAGCCGTACCTATGACTTTTTGCTACGGGGACTGATCTTCTGCCATGAGTGTGGGTATCCCATGGCTGTCATCAACCGCAAAAACGCTGCGGGCGAAGAACGGCTATTCCTGATCTGCCGTACCTATCAGCGGTTTACCAAAGCGGGTGTCTGTACCTGTCATTCCATCAAGGAAAAGACGGTGACCGACGCCGTTCTTGCCAAAGTGCGTGAGGTCTGCGAGACATACCTAAATCCAGCGGAGTTGATGCCTGTGGCGGAAGCCGCCGTAGTCGAGGCGGAGAAAGCGGCCAGCACAGAAGTGTCGATCCAGTCTCTGCGAAACCGGATCGACACACTGACAGTTAATCTGGATAAGATGTACATGGATAAGCTCAGCGGCATCCTGTCCGAGGCAGACTTTCAGCGCATCTATCTGAAGGTCAAGGACGACCGGGCACAACTGGAGGAACAACTGAAAACGCTGGAGAAAGAAAAAGAGAACCCTGTCCCCAAGGAAGACAGGGCAAAGGAACTGGTACAGCGCTTTTTAGAGTCAGTTCCCACTAATCGGGAGTTGTTGTTCAGTTTGATCGAGCGTGTGGAACTGTCTGAAGACAAACAAATTTTTATCAAATTCCGCTTCCGCCAACTGAACGAAGCGGGATAAATCCAGATATATCAAGGGTTTGCGCCGAGTAAAACGGCGCCAAAAACAGGGCAAATCGTTTACACTGATGGCAGCGAACAGTATCGCGCATCGAGAAAAAGGCTCTTGCCAAACTCAAAGCCGCGCTTGAAGCTGAGAAGCTGCAGGACTGACGTCCTGCAGCTTCTCAAAAACTCATTCAACCGATTTCAGGCTCTCCGCCATGTCGATTCCGGCAAGGCGTTTGCGCATGAAGCAGGTGATCAGCACCGTAAACACCAGCGTCAGCGCAACGGAAATGGCGTAACTGGGCCACGCAATCTCCTGCGGGAAGTAGATGCCGTCAACCTTCACCTGCGCCATGACGAACATGTGCAGCAGCTTGCCCATGCCCATACCGACGATGCTTCCCATCACCGAGAGCATGTATATCTCACGGAATACATAGGAGGCGGTCTCCGAACGGTAAAAGCCCAGAACCTTGATGGTCGCAATCTCCCGGATACGCTCGGAAATGTTGATGTTGGTCAGATTATAGAGCACAATAAAGGCCAGTGCCGCGGCACAGATGACCACGACTACTACCACGTAATCCATGCGGGAGAGCATGGAGCTTACCTGCGCACGGCTGGTTGCATTCACGTTGACACTGACCACATCCTCGGAATCGGCAAGCAGCACACTCTCCGCGTGGGGATTTTCATGGTCATGCGCCAGTACCCACAGCGTTTTATAGTCGGGCTGCTGCCCCAGCTGCTCATCCCAGGTAGCGGCTGACAGATACACTACATCGCCCATATGATAGTCGCAAATCGCCGAAACCGTCACGGAAAGGGTCTGCAGATCGTCGTCTCGCAGCTCAAGCTTGTCGCCTTTCCGGATACCAAGATTCTCGGCAGTTCCCACGCTGACGATTGCTTCACCGGATGCAGGATAGGCAAGCGCTTCTCCGTTCCGGCTCAGATTCTCAAAGCCTTCGATGCTGTCGCCGGTCGGTGTAACCGCGCTGACCGATACCGTTTTTCCGTTATAAACCAGATCGGCGTTGACACTGCTCACAAGCAGCGCTTCCTCTGTACTCCAGCCGCGCTCTCCCAGATAGGCAGCCGCACTCTCAGGCGTCTGCGCTTCCCGAAATGTTACGCCGTAGTCATAGCGGGTAATCTGACCGTACTGCACATCGGCGATGGAGACAACCGAATCACGCAGTCCAAAGCCGATGATCAGCAGCGCCGTACAGCCGCCGATGCCCAGAAGCATCATGATAAGCCGCGAGCGGTAACGCAGAACGTTTCGTACCGAGACCTTCTGCAAAAAGCTCAGTCGTTTCCACACCGGCGTAATCCACTCAAGAAACACCCGCTTGCCGGCCTTGGGCGTCTTGGGACGAATCAGAGATGCCGCGGGCTTTGCAAGCTCCACCCTGCACGCAAGGCAGGTCACGCCTACCGAGCACAGCATCGCCGATACAAAGGAAATCAGCGCAAGCCAGGGATCAAAGGTATAGATGAGCGGCGCAAAGCCGTACATCATGCCGTAGATTTCCCAGATGACCCAGGGAAGGCAGAATACACCCAGCGCATAGCCGAAAACGCTTCCTGTCACCGCTGCCGTTCCCGAATAGAGCACGAATTTGCCCAGAACCTGAGCATTTGAGTAGCCAAGCGCTTTGAGTACGCCAATCTGCACGCGCTGCTCGTCCACCATACGGGTCATGGTGGTCATGCAGACCAGTGCCGCTACCATGAAGAAAAAGACAGGAAATACAACCGAAACCGCCTTGATGATGTTGGTATTGCTGTCAAAGCTCACGTAACCCACATTTTCCCGGCGTGTCAGCACGAACACGTCAGGCTCCTTCAGGTCTTCCAGCTCAACATAGGCATCCGCAATTTCCCGCTCACCGTCGGTCAGTTCCGTCAGTGCATCCTGCAGTTCAATTTCCGCATCGGCAAATTCCTTTTCCGCGTCCCGCAGTTCACTCTCTGCATCGAGAAGTTCTGCTTTGCCGTCGGCAAGTTCTGTCTCGCCGTCAGTCAGTTCCGTCAGTGCATCACGAAGCTCGGCTTCGGCATCTGCGAGCTTCCCGGATGCATCGTCCAGTTCACGCTTTGCATCAAGCAGTTCTGCTTTGCCGTCTTCCAACTCACGCTGGCCGTCGGTCAGCTCAAGAAGCGCTTCCGAAAGCTCGGCTTCGGCATCTGCGAGCTGTCTCTGTGCATCATCGAGCTCGATTTTGCCCTCTTCCAGCGTCTTTTTACCGTCGGCAAGCTCTCTTTCCGCATCCTCAAGCTCTTCCCGGGCGCTTTCAAGCTCTGCTTCCGCCTGTGCACGGCCTGCGTAATACTCATCCCAGCCGTTTTGAATCTGGGCAGGCGCCTGATCGAGCTCTTTCTTTGCAGCGTCCAGTTCGGCCTTGCCTGCATAGTACTCCGCCCAACCAGCGTCAAGCTCTGCCTTTCCCGCAGTGTACTCGGCAAGACCTGCCTCGTATTGTGCCTTGCCTGCAGCAAGCTCACCGGCACCTTTATCAAGCTCTGCCCGCACAGCCGCCAGCGACTGCTCATTCAGCGCACCGCCCATGGACTGAGCCGCAAGCTCCCAGCCGCCGCGAAATTCGGCAAGGCTGGAGCCCTGCGTCTGCAGCGCTGCGTCAAGCTGCTCCGCGACTTCGGGACTTGCATCCGCCATGGCAAACAGTGCTTCCACACTGTCGGCATCAAAACCGGAAGCCATAGCTTGTCCCGACTGGTAGAGCGCAGAAGCCTGGGCATAACCGGCCTCTCCTTCATCTAGTTTTGCCTGGGCTGCATCCAGTTCGGCCTTTGCAGCCTGAATCTGGGCATAGGCCGCATCAATTTTGGCCTGGTTTTCTGCCAGCACCCGGCGTCCCGCTTCAAGCTCTGCCAGACCTTCCTCGTATTGGGCAAGGCCATTTTGATAATCATATTCCGCCTGCCTGAGCTGGTTATAGGCGTTGTCAAGCTCCGCTTCGGCCTCTGCTTTTCCCTGCTCATACTGCCGCCAGCCGTCAGCCAGCTGCTCTTCTGCGTCGGCAAGCTCCTTCACGCCGTCATGGTATTCCGCCAGGCCTTTTTCGTACTCTGCAAGACCCTCCTGATAATCTGCAAGTCCGTCATAGTACGCTTCCCAGCCATCGGCAAGCTCAATCTCTGCGTCGGTAAGTTCCTTTACGCCGTCATTGTACTTCTTTAAGCCGTCGGCGTATTCACGCTTACCGTCCTCGTACTCTGCCACGCCGTCGTGATACTTCGTCCAGCCGTCGGCGAGTTCAATCTCCGCGTCGGCAAGTTCCTTCACGCCGTCCTCGTACTCTGCCACACCATCGGCGTACTCACGCTTACCGTCCTCAAACTCCGCCACGCCGTCATGGTACTCCGTCCAGCCGTCGGCAAGCTCGGCTTCCGCATCCCGCAGCTCCGTCATCGCATCCTCATACAGCGTACGGTAACGCAGATCGGCACGCTCCTCGGTGAGCGTTTCAAGCTCCGGCTTGAGTGCATCGATATAGTTGTCGTATTCCTCGGTATAGGGTCGTCCCGCAGCCTTGAGCGTCAGATACAGCTCATAGTAGGCTTCAAATTCAAATCCGTCCTCCGGAATCAGAACATACGCATCGATGCTGCCGTCGCCGATGGAAGCATTTCCGCGCTCATAGTTCAGATAGGACGGTGAGTCCACCACACCGACCAGCGTATATTCATCATAGGCCAGCAAGTCCAGCGTATCCTCATCATTGGCAGCGGACACCCGGATCGTCCGGCCGATGTCTTCTTCCGAAAACATCAGATCGTCGCCCAGAAATTCGTTGGCTGCCTGCGGCAGACGCCCGGAAATCAGCGACGGCTCATTGATTCCATTCGTCAGGCTGTGGGCAATCAGCACCCGCTCACCGCCGTCCCCTGTCGTACACAGAAACTCCGTATATACCGAACCGCGCACGTTCTCCACGTACGGGAGCTGTGCAAAATAATCCGCATCCTCCTGGGTAAAACCCAGCGTGGACAAAAGCCGGATATCGTGAAAGTTCAGCTTCTCCAGATAGTCCCGGCCGGTGGCCTTCATGTTGGGTTCGCTCATGCGCAGACCGGCGAAAAAGCCCACGCCCAGCGCCACGATCGACAGGATTGCCAGATACCGTCCCAGACTGTGCCGGATTTCGCGCAGGGATGAGCGAAGCAGTGTCTTTACCATTCAATGTCCTCCACAGGCTGGGGATGCTCATTGAGAACCTCAGAGGTAACGGTGCCGTTCTTCACCTTGATCACCCGGTCTGCCATGGCAGTCAGCGCACTGTTGTGGGTGATGATGATGACGGTCATGCCTTTTTTACGGCTCATGTCCTGCAAAAGCTTCAAGATCGCCTTGCCGGTGTTATAGTCCAATGCACCTGTGGGTTCATCACACAGCAGAAGCCGCGGGTTCTTGGCTAGTGCGCGGGCAATGGCCACGCGCTGCTGCTCACCGCCCGAGAGCTGTGCCGGGAAATTGTTCAGCCGTTCTTCCAGTCCCACCGAACGCAGAACCTCCGCTGCATCCAGCGGATCCCGGCAGATCTGGGCCGCCAGTTCCACGTTTTCCAGCGCTGTGAGATTGGGCACCAGATTATAAAACTGAAATACAAAGCCGATATCGTGACGCCGGTAGGTGGTAAGCTGCTTCTCATCAAACGCAGACACCTCCGCGCCGTCCAGAATCACCTTGCCCTCTGTCAGCGTATCCATACCGCCCAGGATATTGAGCAGCGTCGTCTTACCTGCGCCGCTGGGCCCTACAATGACGCACAGTTCCCCTCTGTTGACCGTAAACGATGCATCCGACAGGGCGTTGATCTCCACCTCGCCGGTGCGATACGTTTTCTTGACCTTTTCAAACTGAATAAATGCTTGCATAGCGCCTCCCGGAATAAAACACTTTGACTCACTATCTATTTTATCAGTACCGTATTGAAAATCAAGAAACTATTTGTGAAGCTTTTGACAACTTGCATTGTACATCGTCCTGTTTCATACAATTTTTCAAAATCATCGCTTCGATTTCTTGCATAACCCCTTTTTGAATAGTATAATCAATGTAGCAGCAATGCACACCACGTGATCACTATATAAGGAGGACTCATCATGAACGAAGCTATCCGCAATCTGCTCGAGCGCCGCAGTGTCCGCTCCTATACCGCACAACCCGTCTCCCGCGAGGATCTGGAAACCATCGTCAAGGTCGGCTATCATTCTCCCTCCGGCGTCAATCGTCAGACCTGGCATTTTACCGTCATCTCAAACCGTGAAAAGCTCGACCGCCTTGCCGCCGTCATGCGTGAGAGTCTGGGACTGGCCGAAAACTATTGCTTCTATCAGGCCCCCGTGCTCATCATCGTCTCCAACCTCAAGCCTGAAACCTCCCTCCCCGGCGCCGACTCTGCCTGCGCCCTGACCAATATGTTCAACGCCGCCCACGCGCTGGGTCTTGGTTCCGTCTGGATCAATCAGGTCAACGACGGATGCAAGCATCCCGCCGTGCGTGCTCTGCTCACCGAATACGGCGTCCCCGCCGATCATGTGGTCTACGGCAGCGCTGCAATCGGCCATCCGGCCGCTGATCTGCCCGCCCGTGCGCAGAAGAATCCCAATGTCGTCACCTGGGTCGATTAAAATTTCATAAGCTTCGTATGTTTATACAGGTCAGGCAGCGGTTTATCTGAAATTACGCTGTCTGACCTGTTCTCTTTTGGCAGTTTGATACATTCTTTTCCTTGAAATTCCCCTGTCAAAGTCGTCGCCACTCCGTTTTTCGTCTATTTGTGCAAGCAGTTCCGTTCGGTTCCGGTGCAGTTTGTGAATATTTTTTCACACTCTTTTGCAACGCCTCTTGACAGTTTCTCACTTTTCTGCTATACTTCTATGAGGCAAAGGTAAGGGTTCGTCCAATTGGATACGGTAGGATACAGCAGGGTGCAGACGGCACCTCTCGGTGCTCTTTGCCGCGATCTGAGGACGAGCTTTTTTTGAGCCTGAACGTTGTTTCGGTGCAAACCGGGACATACATCAGTTAAGAGGGAGGATCCGCATGGATCAGACTGTCACCGCAATCCGGACATCTGCTAAAGCCGCCGCTGTCAAGACCCGGCTTTCTGTTGTCGTCGTTTCGGGTGCACTGTCCTCTTCCGATGCCTGTCACACTTCGTCTTTCCCGGTAAAGAACGTTGAAATTTCCGCTTTTTGCCCTGTTACTTCTTTTTTTCACAATCCTGTTATGATCGACGGCGCTGAGTTTGTTTCGTGAAACCGAACAATACCCCGCGCCGCCGTGTCGCATTTAGCGGCTGTTAGGCCGTTTCCCCTTCCCTGACCAAGACTTCAATCGAAAGGACAGAATATATGATGGACAAAATCGCCTATCTGGTTCTGGCCGACGGCACGATCTTCAAGGGTCGCCGCTTCGGCGCAGACGGTACCGTTACCGCAGAGGTCGTCTTCAACACCGGCATGACCGGCTACCTTGAGACGCTTACCGATCCCGCCAACTTCGGTCAGGCAATTGTGCAGACCTTCCCCCTTGCCGGTGACTACGGCGTCATCTCCGCCGACTTCGTCAGCGACCGCGTACAGTGCGCGGCCTATATCGTGCGCGAGTGGTGCCCCACTCCCTCCAACTTCCGCTGCGAGGGTGACATCGACACCTTCCTCAAGCAGCACGGCACCGTCGGCCTGTGCGGCATCGATACCCGTGCGCTGGTGCGTCGTCTGCGCGAATACGGCGTCATGAACGGCTGCATTACCGACGATCCCGCAAGCGTAGACATGGATGCTCTGCGTGCCTTCTCCGTGAAGAGTGCCGTGGCTGAGCAGTCCTGCAAGGAAGTCTATGTGGCTGAGCCTGAAAAGGCTGATTACAACGTCGCGCTCATTGATTACGGCGTCAGCGCCAAGCTCATCCGTACCCTCAACACCTTCGGCTGCCGTGTGACGGTGTATCCTTATAATACCCCCGCCGCGCAGATTCTTGCCGCCGGTCATGACGGCGTCGTTCTCTCCGACGGTCACGGTAATCCTGCCGAGAACGTTGACTGTATCGCCGTTCTGCGTGAGCTGCTCAGTTCCAATATCCCCATGTTCGGCATTGGTCTGGGTCATCTGCTGCTGGCGACTGCCGCCGGTTTCAAGACCGAAAAGCTCCGCTACGGTCATCGCGGCGCCAATCAGCCCGCCCGTGATCTCTCTCTCGGCCGTGTCTATATCACCTCCCAGAATCACGGCTATGTGGTCGTTTCCGAGAGCATTGATTCCGCTGTTGCCGAGGTTTCCTTTGAAAACTCCAACGATCATACCTGCGAGGGCCTCAACTACAAGGCGTTCAACGCCTTCACCCTGCAGTTCCTGCCCGAAACCATCCCCGGTCCGCAGGATGCCAGCTACCTCTACCGTAACTTCCTTTCCATGATCAACACCGCGAAGGAGGGCAAATAATATGCCGCTGAACCCCACAATCAAGAAAGTTCTCGTCATCGGTTCCGGCCCGATCGTCATCGGTCAGGCTGCCGAGTTTGACTACGCAGGTACTCAGGCTCTGCGTGCCCTCCGCGAAGACGGCATCGAAACGGTTCTGGTCAACTCAAACCCCGCTACCATCATGACCGACCGCGCCAACGCCGATCATATCTACCTTGAGCCCCTGACCCTGCCCACCATCAAGCGCATCATCGAAGCTGAGAAGCCCGACTCCATCCTCTCCGGTATGGGCGGTCAGACCGGCCTCAACCTCTGTATGCAGCTTGCCAAGGAAGGCTTCCTCGCCGAGCACGGCGTACAGCTTCTGGGCGCTTCTCCCGAGACCATCGACAAGGCCGAAGACCGTCTGATGTTCAAGGAGACCATGGAGAGCATCAACCAGCCCTGTATCCCCTCCGAGGTCGTCACCACCCTCGAGGCTGCCCTGGCTTTTGCCGATACGATCGGTTATCCCGTCATCGTGCGTCCCGCCTTTACCCTTGGCGGCACCGGCGGCGGCATTGCCGAGAGCGTGGAAGAGCTGAAGGAAATCGCCCGCACCGGTCTGGACGTCTCCCCCATCCACCAGATTCTGGTTGAAAAGTGCGTCTCCGGCTGGAAGGAAATCGAGTTTGAGGTCATGCGCGACGCCACCGGCAACTGTATCACCATCTGCTCGATGGAAAATGTCGACCCCGTCGGTATCCACACTGGTGACTCCATCGTCGTGGCTCCTGCTGTGACGCTGGCCAATCCCGAGTATCAGATGCTGCGCAACTCTGCCCTTGCCATCATCGAAGCGCTGGGCGTTGAAGGCGGCTGTAATGTACAGTTTGCTCTCAACCCCGACTCCTTTGAATACGCCGTCATCGAGGTTAACCCCCGCGTGAGCCGCTCCTCTGCCCTTGCCTCCAAGGCCACCGGTTATCCCATCGCCAAGGTTGCCACCAAGGTTGCCCTGGGTTATCACCTCGACGAAATCCCCAACGCCATCACCAAGAAAACCTATGCCGCTTTCGAGCCCACCATCGACTATGTGGTGCTCAAGATGCCCAAGTGGCCCTTTGACAAGTTCGTTTACGCCAAGCGTGAGCTGGGTACCCAGATGAAGGCCACCGGCGAGGTCATGAGCATCGCCGAAACCTTTGAGCCTGCCCTGCTCAAGGCCGTGCGCGGCGCCGAGATCGGTCTGGAGACCCTGAATATGCCCAAGATGGCCAAGGTTTCCGACGAGGAGCTGGAAGTGCTGATGCACCGTGCCACCGACGAGCGTCTGTTTGCCGTTTACGAGGCAATCAAGCGCGAGTGGGGCATTGAGCGCATCTTCCAGATCACCAAGATCGACCGTTGGTTCCTCAACAAGTTCGAAAGACTCTATCGCTACGAGCAGCGCATCAGTAAGGGCATGACGACGGAGGACTACATCGAGGGTAAGAAGCTGGGCTACACCGACCGCTCTCTCAAGGCTCTCTCCGGTCAGGATGCTCCCTGCAAGCTCACCCCCACCTACAAGATGGTCGATACCTGTGCCGCCGAGTATGCCGCTGAGACCCCCTATTTCTACAAGACCTACGATCTGCCTGAGGAAGGCGGCGTCAACGAAGCGCTGATGTTCACCGAAAAGAGCCAGCGCCGCAAGGTCATCGTCTTTGGCTCCGGTCCCATCCGTATCGGTCAGGGTATCGAGTTCGACTATGCCTCCGTTTACTGCGTGTGGATGCTCAAGAAGCGCGGCTACGAGGTCATTATCGTCAACAACAACCCCGAAACCGTTTCCACCGACTTCGATACTGCCGATCGTCTGTACTTTGAGCCTCTGGGTCCCGAGGATGTCATGGACATCATCAACCTTGAGAAGCCCATGGGCGTGGTCGTCGCTTTTGGCGGACAGACCGCTATCCGCCTGACCAAGACTCTGGCAAAGAACAACGTTACCATCCTCGGCTCCTCCGCCGATTCCATCGATATGGCCGAAGACCGTGAGCGTTTCGACGCTCTGCTGGAATCTTTGGACATCAAGCGTCCCAAGGGCTTCACCGTCATGACCACCGACGAAGCTCTGGAAGCTGCCAATGGTCTGGGCTATCCCGTTCTCGTGCGTCCTTCCTACGTTCTGGGCGGTCAGAACATGATCATCGCCTACAACGACGACGATATCCGCGAATACATGGCCATCATCCTGCGTCAGAAGCAGGAAAACCCCATCCTCGTTGACAAATACCTCTCCGGTATCGAAATCGAGGTTGACTCCATCTGCGACGGCCACGATATCCTCATCCCCGGCGTCATGCAGCACATCGAGCGTACCGGCGTTCACTCCGGTGACTCCATCGCCGTCTACCCCGCTCCCGACATCGACGACGAGCTGCGTGAGAAGATCCTTGACATCTCCGAGAAGATTTCCTTCGGCCTCAACGCCATCGGTCTGGTCAACATCCAGTACATCGTGGTCGGCCGCGATATCTATGTCATCGAGGTTAACCCCCGTGCGTCCCGTACGGTGCCTTACCTGTCCAAGGTGACCGGCGTTCCCATGTGCGAACTGGCCGTGCGCGTCAGCCTCGGCGAGCGTCTGCGCGACCTGGGCTACGGCACCGGCGTCTATCGCCGCTCTCCCTACTACACCGTCAAGGTTCCGGTGTTCTCCTTTGAGAAGCTCACCGACGTTGACACCATGCTTGGACCGGAAATGAAGTCCACAGGTGAGGTTCTGGGCGTTGGTAAGAACCTGCGCGAGGCGCTGTTCAAGGGCCTGATCGCTGCCGGTTACACCATGCGCAAGAACGGCGGCGTGCTCATCTCCGTGCGTCATGCCGACCAGCCCGAAATCGCCGACATCGCCAAGAAGTATGCCGACGCCGGCTTCACCCTCTACGCCACCCAGGGCACCGCTATGACCCTCAAGAATGCCCACCTCAAGGTCGTGGAAGTTCCCAAGCTCCACGAGGGTTCCGATCAGATCATTCATCTGCTCGAGAGCGGCATGATCAACTATATCATCTCCACCTCCGCGCACGGTCGTGACCCGCGCCGTGACAGCGTGAAGCTGCGCCGCAAGGCCATCCTCCTGCGCATCCCCTGCCTGACCGCGCTTGACACCGCCAACGCCGTGGCCGAGACTCTGCTCTCCGGCTACACCGAGCAGAACACCGAGCTTGTCGACATCAACTGCATGCGCAAGGATCATTATGAGCTCAAGTTCACCAAGATGCAGTCCTGCGGCAACGACTATATCTACATCGATGCCCGTGACGGCGGCATCTCCTATCCCGAATCCCTGACCGTGCTGCTGGCTGACCGCCACTTCTCCATCGGCGGCGACGGCATCGTCCTCATCGGCAACTCCACCGTGGCCGACGCCTCCATGCGTATCTTCAATCAGGACGGCACCGAGGCTGAGACCGCCGGTAACGCCATCCGCTGCGTTGCCAAGTACCTCTATGATAACGACATCGTGCGCAGCCGTCATATGACAATTGAAACCAAGTCCGGTATCAAGACCCTCGACGTGCTGACCCAGAACGACCGCGTCATGATGGCAACGGTTGACATGGGCAAGGCGCTGCTGCATCCCTCCAGCCTGCCCGCCAACTTCAACCGCGATAAGGTCATCAGCGAGTGGATCGTGGTTGACGGCCAGAGCTATGCTGTGACCTGCCTGTCCATGGGCAATCCCCACTGCGTCGTATTCTGTGATGAGATCGATTCTCTGGATCTCAAGACCATCGGCCCGCGCTTTGAGCATCATCAGCTCTTCCCCCAGCGTGTGAACACCGAATTTGTCCAGATCGTCAACGATCACACCCTGAAGATGCGTGTCTGGGAGCGCGGCAACGGCGAAACCCAGGCCTGCGGCACCGGCGCCTGCGCCGCAGCTGTGGCTGCTGTCCTCAACGGCTGCTGCCCCAAGGGCGAGGATATCCGCGTGATGCTGCTGGGCGGCGATCTGATCATCAACTACACCGATGAGACCGTCACCATGACCGGCGACGCCATGAAGGTCTACGACGGCGTCGTGGAAATCTAAGTCTGTCCCCATTTGATACTTGAGAAGCTGACCGTATGAAAATACGGTCAGCTTCTTTCTTGTATGGCTGTAAAAGCTGTGATATAATAGATGTATCTATATACAAGGCTGGTGCTGATTATGAAATTAGGCGTTTCCCTGCCCTTTGCACTCGTTTGCGGCAAACCCACGGGAGCCGAACAGCTCTCTTTGATGGAAGAATACGGTACGGTACGCGATCTGCTGTATGGTCTGCGCCTCAAGGGTGTTAAATCCATCGAGCTGCGCACGGTACGCACCGGCGCCGATCCCGCCGATGTGCTGAACGCCGTGCGCGCCTGCCGCGCCACCGGTCTGGAAGTCACCATCCACGGTTCCCTCTACGACCGTGAGACGTTCCTCGCTCCCTTCCGTGATCTTCTGGCTGCCGATTTACAGGAATGCTACACCATTACCGTCCATACGGCCAATATTGAAAAGACTGCTTTCATGCTGCAGGACCTCCGTCATCCCAACTTCCGCTTTGCTCTGGAGAATAACCGCCGCAGGCTCCCACCCCATCAGGGCATGAGCACCGCAGGGGTCCTCTCCATTGCCAATGCCGCTTCTCCCGATCAGGGGCTTTGCTGGGACTGGGGTCATTTCTACTGGAACGTCTCCCAGGCGGGTGTACCCGACTGTATGCCCACCCGGGAATTTCTCAGCCGGGTTATCCACACCCACATCCACGGCGTCACCCACACGACCCACTTTCCGCCTTCTGATGATAATCTTCCCATGCGCCGTTATATTCGTGCGCTGGAGGATGCGGGATATCAGGGCGTTTATAATCTGGAACTGGATTTCCCCCGCTTTTCATCCGTCATGTCGCCCAAGGAGGGCTTGCTCAGCGCACTGACTGCTTTGAAGGAGGCCTACCGTAATGCGTGAAGAATGGAAGGACGCCGCCATCGGCGCGTATCGTACCCGTTATCATCAGGTTTGGGGGCACAGCTTTGATCAGCTTAGCTCCGGCAATTACGATCGCTGCGTCTGGTATACCGGCCCCTCGTCCTACCTGCTGCGCTGGGGCAGCAGGCGCATCGGCATCGATCTGCAGTTTCGCATGTCCTGGATCCGTGAGCAGATCGAGTCCCGGCTTGCAAAGGATCTTGCCTCCCTCGACGCGCTCATCGTCACCCACAGTCATTCCGATCATTTCGACCCCGAGGTTCTCAAAGCCGTCGCCGGTTCTTCGGTGAAAGTCTACCTTCCGGCATTTCTGGATCAGGAAAAAGTCTATGCCACGGGGCTGACGGACGATCAGATCGTCTGGCTTGCCTACGGTGATCGATTCAGCATCGGAGAGCTCTCCTTCACGACGCTGGAAGCGCCGCATATGGGAAAGGATGGTCACGGCGTTCCCGAGGTTGGGTTTATCGCCGAAGGAGACGGAAAACGCATCTTCTTCCCCGGTGACGTTCGCAATTATGAGACCGACCTCTACGCGCAGGTCGGTCATGTGGACACGATGTTTCTGCATATCTGGCTCGGCCGCGGCAACGCACTCAATTTCCCCTGCGAGCCTTGGCTCTCCGAGCTGACGGCCTTTGCATCGTCCTTTACCCCCGATACCGTCTACTGCGGCCATCTCTATGAAATCGGCCGTCCGCTCCACGAAATGTGGACCTACACCCATGCCGGTCTTGTCCGCGACAGCCTGGTTGCCAAGCTTCCCGACTGTGATGTGACCGCGCCCCGTCTCGGACAGCCTTATCCGCTGTAATCTGCCCGTTCTTCTCTACAGACTCCCACAATTACAGACTGTGAGGTGCAACGTATGAACCGAATCGTCATCATCACCGGCGCCACCAGCGGCTTTGGCCTGCAGGCGGCCTGCAAATTCAAGGAAAACGGTGATATTGTCATCGCAGCCTCCCGCAATCCCGAAAAAGTCAGAAGGGTGATCAATGAATACGGCTTTGACGACGGTTTTGTCATCGACGTCACCGATTATGACGCCTGGATGGAGCTGAAAGCCTATGTAATGGGCAAATACGGCCGTGTGGACGTTCTCGTCAACAACGCAGGCTCCGGAGTCAGCATCGTGGACACCGTTGACCAGACCCGCGATACCATCGACCGCACCATCGCCACCAATCTCACCAGTGTCATCTACGGTTCCCAGCTCTTCGGCGAGGTTATGAAAGCCCAGGGCGACGGCATCATCATCAATCTGTCCTCTGTCTGCGCCCGTCACTGCTGGGGAGGCTGGTCGGTCTACGCCGCAGCCAAGGCAGGTGTTCTCAACTTCACCAAGGGCCTCTATGTGGAGCTGCAGCCCTACGGCGTACGCGCCACCTGCATCATCCCGGCCTCCGTCAGCACGGACTTCCAGAAAAGCGCCGGCATCGGTGAGGTCGAGCAGTCCATCTCCCCCGAGGACATTGCAAACGCTGTTTTCTACGCTGCCAACCAGCCCCGCGGCGTCGTGGTCGAAGAAATGACCGTCTGGGGCACATCCCAGATTGTCGAACCGCTGTAAATTCAGGATAGCAGGAGGAAACCTGTTTATGTACGCTCGTCTGCATGATGTCCTTTCAGGACAGGAAGCCAACTACATGCTGCCCTTCTACTGGCAGCACGGTGATCATTATGAAACCATCCCCGAAGAAGTGGAACGCATATACGCCAGCGGCGCCCGGGCACTGTGCGTGGAGTCCCGTCCGCATAAAGATTTCTGCGGCGAAACCTGGTGGCGCGATATGGATCTGATCCTGGAAGAGTCCAAAAAGCGCGGCATGAAGGTCTGGATTCTGGACGATGATCACTTCCCCACCGGCCATGCCGTGGGACATATCGCAAAGTATCATCCCGAGCTTCGTCCGTGGCAGCTCATCGAACGTCATGTTGATGTGATGGGTCCCTTGAAGGACGCCATGCTGACCGTGGAGGAAAAAGACGGCCAGCATCTGATCTGCGCCTACGCTTATCCCCGCACGGGTGTGGGTGAGGTCTGCGAAAACCGTCCTGTCTGTCTGACCGGCAACGTAAAGGGACATTTTCTGCACTTTTCGCTGCCGGAAGGCTGCTGGCGTGTGTTTTTCCTCTTCAAAACCCGCGAAGGAAGCAGGCATCCCGACTACATCGACATGCTCAATCCCGAATCTGTTCGTGTGTTGATCGATGCGGTTTATGAGCCTCATTTTGCCCATTATGCCGATTACTTCGGCAGCACCATCGTCGGCTTTTTC
This sequence comes from Oscillospiraceae bacterium, assembly GCA_015067675.1. Taxonomy (GTDB): domain Bacteria; phylum Bacillota; class Clostridia; order Oscillospirales; family QAMX01; genus SIG502. Next base: position 24,581 of record SVMB01000023.1, on the reverse strand, counting down.
TCCGATGAACCCTCCCTTGGCAACGACTGGTACCGCACACACTCCCGGGATCTGGGTATGTACAACCGCCGGGTTGGCATGCCGGGTCTGGCGCTGCCCTGGAACGACGCTATTCCGGATATGATGACGGCTTCTCTCGGCTTTGACGCCGCAGCCTGTCTGCCTGCGCTCTGGTTTGAGCAGGAGGGTGTGACCGAAATCGTGCGTCACGCCTACATGGATGCCGTGACAAAGCTCTACCGAGACTGCTTCACCCGCCAGCTTGGCGACTGGTGTCTGGCACATGGCGTGCAGTACATCGGTCACATCATCGAGGACATGAATGCCCATGCCCGTCTTGGCTGCAGCGCCGGTCATTATTTCCGTGCGCTGGACGGTCAGCATATGAGCGGCATGGACATCGTCCTGCACCAGATTATCCCTGGCATGTCCGACTACATCCACTCCGCCAGCTCCTTTGGCTGCGATGCAGACCCGGCATTCTTTGACTACGTGCTGGCAAAGCTTGCCTCCTCCTACGCCCACATCGGCACCCAGATGGAAGGCCGTGCCATGTGCGAGGTGTTCGGCGCCTACGGCTGGGCCGAGGGAACGCCTGTGATGAAGTGGCTGCTGGACTATCTGCTGGTGCGCGGCGTCAATCATTTCGTGCCGCATGCCTTCTCTCCTGCGTTCCCAGACCCCGACTGTCCGCCGCATTTTGGCGTGAAGGGCTTTGATCCCCAGTTTGAAGGCTATTCAAGACTGATGAAGTATGCAAACTGCGTTTCCCATCTGCTCACCGGCGGCACTCACCGTGCAGACGCTGCCATTCTCTACCATGCCGACGCCGAATGGATGAATCTGGACGGCAATGCGATGCTCACGCAGGTACCGGCAAAGCTCCTCTACGATGCCCACATCGACTTTGACATCCTCCCCGCCGACTGCTTTACCGATGATTCCGGCTCCCGTGTATTCCCGGCACGTGTTGAAAACGGCTGCCTCTGCGTGGGAAAGCAGATCTACCGTGTGCTGATCGTGCCAGCGGCTGTTGTCCTTCCCGCAAAGCTTGAGCAGGCGCTGGCAGCGCTGCAGTCAGCCGGGCTGCCTGTGATCCGACTGGGTGTGGATGCAGAACCCGCGTCACTGCTGTCTGCCCTCGAGGAACTCTTTGTCCCCGACATCACCGTAGAGGGCGCTTATCCAAAGCTGCGCATCTGCCACTACACCGCAGACGATGCCGAAGTGTATATGTTCTCCAACGAGTCCGTCACCGACGGCGTCGATACCACCGTCACCCTCACCGGCGCCTGCGGCACTGCCGTGATGCTGGATCTCCTCAATGACAGCGTGTGCGCCGTCAGCGCGCCCGATGGCAGGCTTGCCCTCACGCTGGCGCCCCGTCAGTCCGTGATCGCAGTCTTTGACCGTGATGCCGCTGCATCCCTGCCTGCGGTTAAGAACTGGACGGCTTCTTCCGCGCCCGCTTTTTCCTTCCGCATCGAGACTGCCCCCTACACTGACATGGAACACTTCACGCTCTATGCCGAAAACGTCTCCGCTGACGCTCTGTTCAGCCTGACAGGCATCGATCATATGCCGGAGTTTTCCGGCCGCGTGCGCTACACCTGCACGTTTGATCGTGCCGACGCGCCTGCCGCTGCCAGACTGGCGCTTGACCTAGGCGAGGTCGGACAAACCTCCCACCTCTGGTGCAACGGCATTGATCTTGGCACACGGGTATGCACTCCCTACCGCTACGAGCTCACCGATGCACTGCGCGACGGTAAGAATGAGCTGGTGATTGAGGTATCCAACACCCTCGCCAACGCTATCCGCGACCGTTTTTCGGCCTATCTGGCTATTCCCGCCACCGGTCTCACCGGCGGTATGCGCTGGATGGTCTGATTATCACTTCATCGAAAGCAGGTACGATGTCATGCTGAAACTCACCACTGTTTTTGCTTCTCACGCGCTCTTTCAGGCAGATGCCCCGCTGGTTGTCAGCGGCATGAGTGTCCCCGGTGCCAATGTCTGCGCAACACTGCGTGCGCCTGACGGCAGCATCGCCGCCGCGGGCTGCGATACTGCAGGCGAGGACGGCTTCTTCCGCGCTGAAATCACCACGCCGGAAGCATCCTTTGACGCCTACACCCTCACCGTCTCCGACGGTACGGACACCATCGAACTTGCAGACATCCTCTTCGGTGAGCTGTGGCTTGCCTCCGGTCAGTCCAACATGCAGATGCCCAACATCTTCATGAACGACAAAGAAGCGCTGCTGGAGCTTATTCACAGCATGAAGATCCGCGTCTACAATAGTCTGCCCAACGTATACACCGACTCAAACTCGCCCCCCTGGGATCCGGACTATTTCTGCAACGGCGAATGGCTGGAATCCGACAATCGCGACCGGCTCTATCATGTCTCAGCCATGGCTCTGAAGTTCTGCGCTGAGCTCTATCCCCTGCTCAACGAAAAGCGCGATGTCCCCATCGGTTTTCTCAATCTCTCCCACGGCGGCGTTCCGCTGCGCACCTATCTGCCCAAGGATGCCATCGATGCCGATCCCGCGATGGTTGCCCTCCTGCGCCGCATCGATCGTTATCCGGAGCGTAAGAAATGGAATCCGTCGGACAGCCCCAATTTCCAGCAGTGCTGCTCCCAGTACAATATGCGCATCGCCCCTGTCACCGGCTGCAAAGTGCGCGGCATCATCTGGTATCAGGGTGAAAACGAATGCGGCAGCGAGTATGTCAACCGCATCTATGCCGACTGCCTGCGTTTTTATTACAAGGTCTACTGCGAGCGCTTTGCCGCCCATCCGAATGACTTCCTGATGATCTCGTCGCTGATCTATCCCTGGACCTACGGCGAGTCCGGTGAGTGCAGCATGGGCTATCTCAACCAGGCATTCATCGACACAGCGCTCGAAGCTCCCGATAAGTTTGCCGTCATGCCCATCGGCGATCTCAAGCCCACCTGGGTCGCACATGAGGATGTCAATCCCTGGCATCCCGTCAATCATCCGATCCATCCCGCCCCCAAGTACGAGCAGGCGGTGCGCATGGCACGGCTTGCCGCCGTGCGTGTCTACGGCGAGGAAGGGCAGACTGCTCCCGGACGACTCATCTCCTGCGAGCAGTCGGGCAATCATCTGCAGCTTCGCTTCTGTGACGTGGGCAGCGGTCTGCGTGTGGATGGATGCCATCCCCGTTGTCTGTATGTGGCAGGCAGTGACGGCAATTATCTCCCCGCCGCGTGCCGAATCACTGCGCCGGATACGATGGAAGTCTGGTGTGACGAGATTGCGGAGCCTGTGCATGCAGCCTACGCCGTCCAGTCCGGTGAACCCATGGCCAATCTTTTCGCCGGCGAGTATCCGCTTCTTCCCTTCTTCACCGACACCGAACATCGTCTTGAGATCGAAGCCCGTCCCTGGTACGATTCCGCCTGCAATGCCGTCTGGGTTTTCCAGACTGTCGAGATCACCTGGCAGGATGTATTTTTCCGTCCCGTCTGGAAAGCGCTTCCCGGCAGCGAAATTTGCCACGACGTAGCGTTCACCCGTTCGTCCGAGGCAAGTCTGCGCGTCATGAGTGAGGACGGCAGTGCCGATCTCGGCGTCAGCGTCAGCGCGTACAAATATAACCGTCTGGATCTGCGGAAGTACGCAGGACTCAGCGTTGACCTGTACAACGCAGGAGGTGTCACGACCTCGTTAGCGCTGGAAACAGAGGATGATGAGGTTTTGCTGGTCTTTTCCGATGAAGAAAGCCTCGGAAACGGCTGGGTTCGCCGCCGTGTGTTCTTCGAGGATCTTCCTGAAGGCGAAATCCGCCGGATTCGCTTTGAATTTGACAAACCCGAGGGCGAAGTCAAGTATGTGAACCTTGAGCGGGTACGGTTGTTGACGAAGTAACACAAAAAGCCGCTGTGACAGCAGTCACAGCGGCTTTTTCAGTTGCAAAATTTACTCAGACAGCCAACGCTCCAGATTGGCGGCAACGAACTCGTCGTCATTGAGGTGGGGATACATCTTGTACACGCGGTCGATCTCCTCGGCCTGACCCTCAGACAGGGTCTCCTCGGGATCCAGGCACCAGATGCCTTCCATCAGGCCCTGACGGCGCAGAACCTCGTGGACGCCGGGGATGCAGCCGGCGAAACCGTGGGCGGGATCAAAGAACGCAGCGTTGCAGTCGGTAACTTCCTGAGACAGGGTAAGCAGCTCCGCCGGGATTTCCTTGGCATGGGCAGCTTCCTTGAGCTTGGGGAACATATCGACCACGTTCTTGGTCCACATGGACCAGTGACCCAGCAGACCGCCCTCGAAACGCTTGGTATAGACCTTGCCGTCCACCTCGAAGCGGTACTCGGTGAGCAGGTCGAGGATGATGTTGTCGTCATTACCGGTGTAGAGGGTGATCTCGTCGGCGCGGCTGGAGAGAGCCGCGGCGCGCACGACGTTGAAGGTATGGTAGCGATTGAAGGGCGCGGCCTTGATGGCAACAACAGCCTTGTTCTCGCAGAGCTTGGCCCAGTAGTCGTAGCTGAGAATACGGCCGCCGACAGAGGGCTGGAGGTAGAAGCCGACGATGGGCATGATCTTACCCACTTCCTCGGCACGGGCCAGCAGCTCGTCCTCGGAGTAATCCGGCAGACCGCCGGTGGACAGCAGCACCGCGTCGTAACCCTGTGCACGGGCAAACTCGGCTTCACGGATCGCCTGCTCGGTGGGACCGCAGCAGCCGGCGATCATCAGGATGGTACGGCCGGTCTTTTCCTCGCACTTGCGGGCTTCTTCCATGGCAATCTTCAGGATGGGCTCAAAGAGACCAACCTTGGGATCACGGATGGCAAACTGAGTGGTATGAACCGCAACGGCCAGGCCGCCGACACCGGCGTCCAGATAGTAGCGGATCAGAGCGCGCTGACGGCGCTCATTGAAGGTACGGTCAGCATTCAGAGTCAGGGGAAAGGCCGGAATCACGGTACCGGCACGCAGAAGGGCAAGAGCCTTTTCTCTCATGATAACAAATCCTTTCAGATATCGGTTCGAACACGAATTATGTCAACGGCCAATCAATAGCTGCCCTTGCGCTCTTCGAAATGAGTGGGCTTGTTGAGCGCACGGCCGCCCTGCTGGATCCATTCAGCCTGCCAGCGCACCATCTGGGCGAGCTTGACGTTGGGATAGCCCATCAGGTCAAAGCACTTGGCAGCGTTGACGAGGTAAGCATCGGGCTTCTCTTCGCCCTCGAGCTTGGCTTCCACGCCGAAGAGCTTGGCAAATTCCTTGGCAGCCCAGCGGACGCTGATGATTTCGGGGCCGGTGACATTGAGCTTGGTGGCGGGAGAGTCGCAGTACAGCAGGCTGCGGATGGCGATTTCGTTGGCGTCACCCTGCCAGATGCAGTTGAAGCAGCCGTTTTCCAGACGGATGGTCTCACCGTTGTAGACCTTGGAGGCGATATCGTACAGAACGCCGTAGCGCAGAGCGATGGCATAGTTCAGGCGGAACATCAGCACCTTGGTGCCGTACTCAAGAGCGGAATACTCAAAGCAGCGCTCACGGGCAAGCACGGACTGGGTGTATTCGCCGATGGGACCGGGACGGGTTTCCTCGGTGGCGCCGCCGGAAGCAGCGGGAACGATGGGATAAATGTTGCCGCTGGAGAAAACTACGATGTTGGACCCGCGATAGCGCTCGGCAACATGGGCGGGCAGCCAGGCATTCATAGCCCAGGTCATGGCTTCCTGACCGTCGGTACCAAACTTACGGCCGGCCATGTAGATGATGTTCTTGCAGTCGGGCAGCTCGGCAAGAGCGCCGGGCTTCATGAGGTCGGAGCTGATGACGGTGACGCCGCCATCCTCCAGAAGCTTACGGGCAAGCGGATCGGAGAAACGGGAAACGGCATAGATGGTCTTTTCAATACCGGCAGCCTTGCAGGCATTCTTCGCCAGCAGAGCCAGAGTCGGGCCCATCTTGCCGCCGGCACCCAGGATCATGATATCCCCCTCGATGCGCTTCATATCTTCCACAAACGCAGGGCTGGGCTGCGTCATCAGTGCGTCCAGACGTTCTTCAGTCCACATATGTAATACCTCCACTGTTATTCTGGATTCATTATAGCATGGACAGATATGCCAGTCAACTACATTTTTATCACATTGCTTGTCATAAACTACGATACTCTTGTATTTTTGTGTTATTTTGGTTTATTGTTCAACAAAACTTTTTTTCGATTCCATGCCGAAGTTTAGGCTTGACTTTATCCGGATTTCATGCTATACTGTTCAAGGTATCTAGGAAGGTTATCCTATATGCTATTGTGGCTCAGCAGGTAGAGCAGCGCACTCGTAATGCGCAGGTCGCCGGTTCGAATCCGGCCAATAGCTCCAGAAACGACTTGCTTTTGCAGGTCGTTTTCTTTATACATTTCATTTGACTTCACGATAGATTCAAGAAACGAGACTGCTTATGAATTTTTCCGACTTAAACCTGATCACGCCCCTTCTCTCTGCCGTCGAGGACTCCGGCTACACAGAGCCGACTCCCATACAGGTCAGCACCATTCCGCTGGTGCTCTCCGGACGGGACGTGCTGGGCTGCGCACAGACCGGTACCGGCAAAACGGCTGCCTTTGCGCTGCCGATTCTGCAGCGTCTGCACCAGGAGCCGCTCAATCTCCAGAAGGACGAAAAGCTGCCCATCCGTGCACTGATTCTCACCCCTACCCGAGAGCTTGCGCTGCAGATTTACGAAAGCTTTGAAACCTACGGCGCAAACATCGCCATCACCACCGCAGCCGTTTTCGGCGGTGTCAGCCAGAATCCGCAGGTGCAGAAGCTCAAAAAAGGCGTGGACATTCTCGTTGCCACCCCCGGACGGCTCAACGATCTGATCGGTCAGGGACATATCTCCCTGAAGAAGCTGAGCATCTTCGTCCTCGACGAGGCCGACCGCATGCTCGACATGGGCTTCATCCACGATGTCCGCCGGGTCATCTCCCATCTTCCCCGCAAGCGTCAGACGCTGTTCTTCTCCGCCACGATGCCCGATGAGGTGGAAAAGCTTGCGATGACGATTCTGCACGAGCCCGAAACAGTTAAGGTTGACCCACCTGCCTCCACCGTGGAGAGTATCCGTCAGCTTGTCTATCTGGTGGACAAGGTCAACAAGAAAAAGCTTCTTCCCTGGGTTCTGAATCAGCCTGAGGTCACCAGTGCGTTGGTATTCACCCGTACCAAGCACGGCGCCGACAGAGTCGTACGTGAACTGTCCCGCGAAGGTGTGAAGGCGCTGGCCATTCACGGCGACAAGAGTCAGGGCGCCCGTCAGGAAGCGCTGACTCGTTTCAAATCCGGTGACATCAAGGTACTCATCGCCACCGACATTGCCGCCCGCGGCATCGATATCGCCGAGCTCTCTCATGTCATCAACTACGAGCTGCCCGATGAAAGCGAGAATTACGTCCACCGCATCGGCCGTACCGGCCGTGCCGGTCTTGAGGGCGACGCCATCAGCTTCTGCTGCTATGACGAGTTTGACGCGCTGCGCGCTATTGAAAAACTTATCGGCCTTGATCTGCCGGTGGTCGAAAGTCCCTGGCCGATGGAGGTTTTCACCTCCACCAAGGATCCCGATGCACGTGAGCATCGTGCCGACCGTCCCCGCAGTTCCTCCCGCGGACATTCAGGCCGTGGACGCGGTTCCGGCTCCGGCGACAACCGCCGTCGGAATGCGGATGCATCCGCAAAGGGGAAAAACAAGCCCGCCAAGGGTGAAAATGCCTCTGCTCCTACGCAGAAGAAGCCCGGCAGCCGCAATGCTTCTTCCAATCAGGCCTGACGGATGGTCCGTCTTGATGGACTATCCTTCCTGACGCTGAATACAGCTGTACCATCGTACTTTCGACTCATCACCACGAAAGAAGGGTTCACACAGTGGAAATTCTGATACAGCCCGGTGAGGTTTTCTGGGGTCTGCGTGCCGCTGACGGCATGAACATGCCTTTTGGCGGCAAAAACATCAAAATCAGCCTGCACGCCAACAATTCCGATCATAACGCCGCTTCCAATCAGGTCAATCCCCTGCTTATTTCAAGTCACGGGCGCTGGTTCTGGTCGGAGCGTGAATTTGACGCGGAGATCACCCCTGAGAAGATTGTGATCGAAAATGCCGCCGCGCCCATCCAGTCCGGGCAGGCAGGCGATCTCAAACACGCATTTCAGGAGCTTTCCGCCCGCTTTTTCCCTCCTCAGGGCAAGCTTCCCGATACCCTGCTGCTCACAAAGCCCCAGTACAACACCTGGGTCGAGCTGCAGATCAACCAGAATCAGGAAGGTATCCTTGAATACGCCCACGGTATCATCGACAACGGCTTTCCCGCAGGCGTTCTGATGATCGACGACAGCTGGCAGGAAAATTTCGGCGTGCTGCGTTTTCATCCGGCACGTTTTCATGATCCGAAAGCCATGGTTGATGAGCTTCACAGCCTCGGTTTCAAGGTCGTCATCTGGATTACACCCTTTATCAGCCCCGACAGCATGCCCTTCCGCAAGCTCTTTGCCCGCGGTCTGCTGGTCACAACGCCTTCCGGCGAGCCGTCACTGCGCCGTTGGTGGAACGGCTACAGCGCCATGCTGGATCTGACGAATCCCGAGGCCGTGGACTGGCTGAGAGGCGAGCTGGACGGTCTGATGCGTGACTACGGCGTGGACGGCTTTAAGTTCGATGCCGGACATCCGGCGCAGCTTGATCCTCAGGCGGTTCTTCATACACCCGTCACGCCGCAGGAGTTCAACTCCCGCTATGTTGATCTGGCGGCAGAATATCCGCTCAATGAATGCAAGAGCTGCTATCGTCATGCCGGCTGGGGCATCGCCTGCCGACAGGGCGACAAGCGCCACACCTGGGACTGCGACCACGGTATCGGAGCGCTGATTCCCAACGCCATCGCCCAGGGACTTCTGGGCTTTGCCTGCAACTGTCCGGACATGATCGGCGGCGGCTCGGTCTCCGCGGTTGGCTCGGAGCTTGCCTACGACGAAGAGTTGTTCGTGCGCACGGCACAGGCGTCAGCACTTTTCCCGATGATGCAGTTTTCTGCCGCTCCGTGGCGGGTGCTCTCTCCCGCCGGTGTCACCTTATGCAGAGAAGCAGCCCTGCTGCACGAGCGCTTCGCGCCCTATATTCTGCGTCTGGCTGAGGAGTATGCATCGACCGGAGCCCCCATCCTGCGCTGCATGGAATACGAGTTCCCCGGCTGCGGATATGAGCGCATTGTGGATCAGTTCATGCTGGGCAGCGATATTCTGGTGGCTCCCGTACTGGAGAAGGGTGCTGTGACGCGCCGGGTCATCCTGCCCGAGGGTCGTTGGCGCAGCGCCGACGGCACGATTTATGACGGCGGGCAGACGATAACGGCTGCCGCTCCCCTGAACGTTTTGCCGTATTTCGAGCGTGTACGCTAATTCTCCCCCCACCGCAGCACCCCTGCTCCGGAGCATGAATACCGCGCGGAAAGCAACTCTTCAGATACAAAAATGGCACTGTTTTTTAACAGTGCCATTTTTGTGATTTACACCAATTTTTCGATATCGCGGTTGTGTCCCATAATTACCAGCCGTTCTTCTTCCAGGAACACATGATCCGGGCCGGGATTGGGATACATCACGTCGTCTTCCTTGGTGGCAAGGATGTTAATGTTATACTTTGCACGGATATTCTTCTGGGCAATCGTGCGGCCCACCCAGGACTCCGGCACGCTGATTTCATAAATCGAATATTCGTCGTCAAGCTGGATATAGTCAAAGATATTGTCCGAGCCGTATTTGACCGCCATACGCTCGGCCATCTCCTTTTCGGTGTAGACAATCTCATCGGCGCCGTTGCGCAGGAGGAATTTGGCATGCACGTCACGTCCTGCGCGTGCCAGCACAAACCGTGCGCCGTAGTCTTTCAGAAGCGACGTCGCTTCCAGTGAGCTCTGGAAGTTATTCTCAATGGCCACCACGCACAGATCAAAGTTACCCACGCCAAGCTGTGCGATAAACTGCTCATTGGTCGCGTCACCGATCTGCGCGTTTGTCACAAACGGCAGCACCATATTGACCTTTTCCTCCACGCTGTCAATGGCCATTACTTCATTGCCGCGCTCGTAGAGATATTGCGCCATATATCTGCCGAATCGGCCGAGGCCGACAATCAGAATTGATTTCATATTATTCTCCTTTTCTTCAGCCTATTGTGATTTCCTCGAGCGGCATCGTGGATGCCGCATTTTCATATGCCTGCGAGAATGCAACCAGGATCGTCAGACTGCCGACTCTGCCGTAGAACATCAGCAGAATCACCACCAGCAGTGACGGCGTACTCAGGGTAGGTGTGACTCCCAGCGAGCAGCCTACCGTCGCCACTGCCGACACGGTTTCAAACAGGCTCTCCTTGAGCCCAATCCCATCAAAACAGCACAGCAGCATCGCTGCCAGCAGACAGAACACCAGACTCAATGCCACCACACAGCAGGCATTGCGCACCGTCTCATCGGAAATGCGGCGTCCAAAGACCTCAACCGCACGGCGGCGGCGCACTTCTGACCAGATGCACAGGAAGAATACCGCAAAGGTCGTGGTCTTGATACCGCCGGCAGTGGAACCAGACGAGCCGCCGATGAGCATGAGCACCATCAGCAGCAGAGCGCTTGCATTGCTCATTGCACCCAGATCCACGGTATTGAATCCGGCGGTACGCATGGTGACAGACTGAAACAGCGACGCCAGCCATTGCTGACCGAAGTTGAGACCTTCAAAGACCTCTCCGCCCAGTTCAAAGAGAAAGATCAGCACCGTGCCGCCCAGCGTCAGTGCAAGTGAGGTGACAAGAACGATCTTTGTGTGGAGTTTATAGCGTTTAAAGTTTCCCCGATTGGTGCGGATATCCGCCCAGACAAAATAGCCCAGACCTCCAAGGGTGATAAGTCCTACAATCACCAGGCTGACCAACGGATCGCCTGCGAAAGCGGTCAGGGAGGAGTAGCGGCTTTCAATACCCATCAGGTCAAAGCCTGCGTTGCAGAAGGCCGATATGGCATGAAAGATCGAAAACCAGATTCCCTTTCCCACGCCGAAGCGAGGTATGAAGCGAATGGATAAAAGCAGCGCTCCGGTCAGCTCAATGCCCAATGCCCCGGCAATGATGAAGCGCGTCATGCGCACGATACCGCCCAGCTGCGGAGCCGATACCGAACCTTGCATCAACATACGCTCACGCAGACCGATGCGCCTGCCGGTCAGGGTCGCGGCCATAATGGCAAAGGTCACAAAGCCCAGACCACCGACCTGAATCAGTGAAATAATAACCGCCTGTCCGAAGGGCGACCAGAAGCTGTATGTATCGCGTACGATCAAACCTGTCACGCAGGTGGCAGAAGTCGCAGTAAACAGCGCATCAACCAGCGGTACCGAGGTTCCTGAACGCGTTGCCAGCGGCAGACTGAGCAGAAAGGTACCAAGAAGAATGATGATACAATACCCCATGATGATGATCTGCATGGGACCGGTACCGCCGTTGGAGGAAGAACCGGATTCACGGGTCTGCGGTTTACGTTTTATAAACTGATTATCTGACATCTTATTGCCTCCGTCGGGAAATTTCTGCTTAATAATACCATCCCGCCCATGAGACATACTGCAGCGCCGCGCCCATTGCAATACCCAGCGCCAGCAGCGCTGCGGCACCGAAAAGCAGCAGACAGGCTCTGCCCATGTGGCGGCGATTCTGATTGTGGGCACCGCCGCATGCCCATACAATGGCGATGATCAGGCCAACCACCGGAATCGAGAGCAGTACAAAGCTCCAGAGAAAATCCCAGGTGGAAAGAACGGCAAATGCATGGTTAGCCTGGGGCTGCGGTGCATTTCTTTCAGGACAAACCGTCACATTGCCTGTCACCTCATGCTGAATACGCACGCAGGACGGTGCATCCATATGTAAAACCCCGTTCTCTCTCTTTGGAATTACACTGTTGTCACAGCCGTCGGCTTCGGTTTCCGGTCCTTCGGCGGGATTTTGTCTGCTGACAGCTTCCGTATACACCGGCGTACCGCATTCAGGGCATTTTCGGGTATCACTGCGGATTTCGGCTCCGCAAATTCTGCAAAATATCATCTTATTGGCATTCCTTTTCAACGATATTGATGAGCGGAACATTCTTTGTCCGCTCCGATTGTGGTTAGTATAGCACAAACTGCACGAAAATGAAAGTGGGAGACGATAAATATTATTTTCGGAGGAGCATGTATATTTTATGGTTCCCGATTCCTCCTCCCTCTTGCGTTTTTCACCGTTTTGGGCTATACTGAAAGAGATAGAGAATCCTCAGAGGCCTGCACGGCCTCATTTTCACAAACGGAGGTAACAGATCAAAGCTATGAACAGTCCTGTCCGCGCACTGCACGGTCTTATTGAGCCCGGATTCATCCGGCGGCTTGCACCGCTTGCCCTCCCCATCGCCTTTCAGAATCTGCTCACATCCACCTTTGCCGCCGTTGATACGGTTATGGTCGGTCAGCTGGGCGATACCGCCATCGCTGCCGTCGGTGCGGCTGCGCAGATTGCCTTCTTCATCAACATGATCATGTTCGGCGTCGCCTCGGGCGGTGCGGTTTTCATCTCCCAGTACTGGGGCGCCGGTGATCACAGGCGTATTCACAATGCCCACGGTCTGATGCTGCTGGCAACCGTTCCCACGGCTATCGTATTCTCGCTCGTTGTCCTGTTTTTTCCGCGTCAGATGATCTCGATGTTTACCAAGGATCCGGCGATGATCGAGCTCGGCATCCGGTATCTGCGCTTTGCCTGTTTTTCCTACATCGGCAGCGCTTTCAATCAGGTCTGGGCTGCGGTGCTGCGCTGCACGGAGGAGACCCGTATCCCGATGTTTGCAAACATTGCAGGCGTTCTGGTCAACGTATCCTGCAACTACATCTTCATCTTCGGCAAGTTCGGTATGCCGCAGATGGGCGTCGCCGGTGCAGCTCTTGCAACTACCCTCTCCGCCTTTGTCACGCCGCTGGTCATGCTGCTCTGGTCTCTTAAAAAACGCAACATGCTCGGCACCGGTTTTTCCCAGCTTTTCACCTTTGACCGTGCTTTCGCCAAGACCTATGCCGTCCGCAGCCTGCCGGTTCTCCTCAACGAATCCATCTGGGGCATCGGCTACACTGCCTACAACATGGTCTTTGGTCACATGGGTACCGATAACTACGCTGCCCTCACCATCACCCGTACCATCGAGAACATCGTCTTTGCCTTCTTCGTCGGTATCTGCAACGCCACCAACGTCATCGTCGGCAAAAGCGTGGGCGCCGGTGAGTACGAGGAAGCCAAAAAGCATGCCCGCAGCTGCATGGCGCTCTACACCACTGTAAGCCTTTGCCTGGGAGCCATCATGATCTTCCTGCGCGATCCCATTCTCACTTTCTTCAGCATTTCCGACACGGTACGCGCCACCACCCGTATCATGCTTCTCATCTACTGCATTGAGCTTGTGCTGCGCAATACGCCCTACATTCTGGTCGTTGGCATCTTCCGCGGCGGCGGAGACACCAAAACCGGCCTCAAGCTCGACCTTTACTGCCTGTATTTTATCACGCTGCCGCTGGTGTTCATCACCGGAATGCTTCTCAAATGGCCTTTCCTGGTCGTTTATGTTCTGATGCTGCTCGTTGAAGACGGACTGAAATCCATCATCGGCCTGCGCTACTATCGCAGTATGCGCTGGATCCAGTCTGTCGTTGAAAAACACTGATTTGGAGGGAAATAATCATGCTGAAACTGCACATTCTGGGTACCTGCGCCGGCACTGAGCCCATGCCCGAACGTCACCACTGTTCTTTCGCGGTTGAGTTCAACAACCGTCTCTACTTCTTCGACGCCGGTGAATGCTGCTCCTACACTGCCCATCTCAAGGGCATTGATCTCATGCGTACCCGCAAAATCATCATCTCCCATACCCACATGGACCATATCGGCGGTCTGGGCAACCTTTTCTGGAACATCCGCAAGCTCGACGGTATGCATCATACGCTGCAGAACCGCGACATCGAGCTGTTTATCCCCGAGATCCGTGCCTGGGAGGGTATTTATCAGATGCTGACCTACACCGAGGGCGGCTTCAAGCACGACTTCAACATCAACGCCCACGAGTATTCCGACGGCATCCTCTTTGACGACGACGGTATCCGCGTGCGTGCCCTGCACAATCACCATCTCCCCCATGAGGACGGCGCTCCCTGGAAGAGCTTCGGCTTCCTCATCGAGGCCGAGGGCAAGCGCATCGTCTACTCCGGCGACACCAAGGGCATCGCCGACTACTCCATGCTCCTGCCCGCCAACCTCCTCATCACCGAAACCGGTCATCACAATCCCATCAACATCGCTACCGAGCTCATCTCCCGCGATCAGGTGCCGGATACCCTGGCATTTATCCATCACGGCCGCGATATTCTCAATCACTACAATGAGATGAAGGCCCAGCTCAAGCAGCTCATGGGTAACCGCGCGATAATTCTCGAGGACTACTCCACCATCACTCTGTAGGAGGGCAATTTATGATCAAGCTGCACATTCTGGGCACCTGCTCCGGTACCGAACCCATGCCGGGCCGTCACCATTGCTCCTTTGTCGTGGAATATAATGATCGCCTTTATGTTTTCGATGCCGGTGAGACCTGCTCCTACACCGCCTACCTCAAAGGTCTTGATCCGGTCAAAACCCGCAAGGTTGTCATTTCCCACGTCCACTTTGACCACATCGGCGGCCTTGCAAACCTCTTCGGCGTCATCCGCAAGGTCAACGGACGCTACCACGAAAGTGCTCCCATGGATGTCGATCTCTACATCCCCGATATCCGCGTCTGGTACGGTCTGGATCTGATGCGCTTCCCCGACAGTGTTCTTAAAAATCCCGATATGCCGCCGGTCTTTACGAATCAGCGTACCGCTCTGGGTGTCACCGTCACCGCCCGCGAATATGAGGACGGTCTGCTCTTCGAAGAGGACGGCCTGCGCGTGACCGCGCTGCACAATCACCATCTCGCCCACGAGGATGGCGCTCCCTGGAAGAGCTTTGGCTTCCTCATCGAGGCTGACGGCAAGCGCATCGTCTACACCGGCGACACCGGCGGCCTTGACGATTACGCGTCCCTCATGCCCGCTGATCTCCTGCTCACCGAGACCGGTCACCATCATCCCACGGACGTGGCGCAGGCGCTTATCGACCGGGATCTCGTCCCCGGGAAGCTCGCCTTCATCCACCACGGACGGGATATCCTCAATCATTACGCCGAACAGAAGGCGGAAGTGACCCAGCTTCTCGGCGATCGTGTGGTCATCCTTGAGGATAACGCAACGCTCAACCTGTAAATCGGCACTGCGGCACGGTACGGATAACTCCGTACCGTGTTTTTTTTCTCGTCTCCCCTAAAATAGTCACATTTCCCTATTGACATTTCCTGTATCTGTGTTATACTAAACGCATGAACAATAATTCATATGAATGGATGGTCAATAACTCATGGATCTTGACAGCGGCCTGATGCTATCTGCCGACGAGCTTTCGGCAATCCGGGACCGGCTCCCCGATGAAGAGCTGCTTTACGATATCGCTGAGCTTTACAAGGTATTCGGCGACTCAACACGCATCAAAATCCTCTACGTTCTCTATGAAAGTGAGCTGTGCGTGGGCGACCTGGCACAGCTGCTGAACATGACCCAGTCGGCAATCTCCCATCAGCTTCGCGTTCTCAAGCAGAACCATCTGGTCCGTGCCCGGCGCGAAGGAAAAGCAATGGTCTATTCTCTGGCGGACAGCCATGTCCGCACCATCCTCGATCAGGGTCTTGAACACGTCGAGGAGTAATCTTCCAGCAGGAGGGATTTACGATGTCTGAGAAGAACTGCACCTGCGGGCATAACCACGACCACAAGCATGATGAACACTGTTCCTGCGGACACGAGCACGAACACAAGCATGACGGGCACTGCTCCTGCGGGCACGAGCATGACCACAAGCATGACGGGCATTGCTCCTGCGGTCACGAGCATGACCACAAACATGACGAGCATTGCTCCTGCGGGCACGATCATGACCAGAAGCATGACGAGCATTGCTCCTGCGGGCACGAGCATGACCACAAGCATGACGGGCACTGTTCCTGCGGGCACGATCATGACCACAAGCATGACGGGCATTGCTCTTGCGGTCACGAGCATGACCACAAGCATGACGGGCATTGCTCCTGTGGACACGATCATGACCACAAGCATGATGAACACTGCTCCTGCGGGCACGAGCATGGGCATACCCATCACCATGGACAGGAAAGCTGTGGATGCGGCTGTCACGACCACGATCATGCCGATGGTTGTGGATGCGGCTGCGGACACGATCATCATCACGAAGCCGGTAAGGCAGATTTCATCCGCATGGGCATCGGCGCCGTCGGGCTCATTGCATCGTTAATCCTGCCGGAGGGGATCGTGCGTACGGCTATCGCGCTGATTGCCTGGCTGGTGGTCGGCTGGCCGACGATTACCGGAGCGCTGCGCGGACTGATCCGCGGCCGGATGTTTGATGAAAACCTGTTGATGTTCATCGCCACTGTGGGTGCATTCCTGTTGGGCGAATGCGCCGAGGCAGTCGCAGTTATGCTCTTCTTCGCCGTCGGCGAATGGGTGCAGGGACGTGCCGAGGCCCGTTCCCGCCGCAGCATTACCGAGCTCATGGAGCTGCGTCCCGAAGAAGCGCTGCTGTACGAAACCGGCGCTGTGCGCAGTGTCGATCCTGCCGGGGTTTGCGTCGGCGACTGCATCCTCGTGCGTCCCGGCGACCGTGTGCCGCTGGACGGCGTGATCATCGAGGGCTCCTCTTCTCTTGACACGGCTGCCCTTACCGGCGAAAGTGTCCCCCGTGATGTGTTTGTCGGCAGTGAGATTCACTCCGGCTGTGTCAACCTCTCCGGTCAGCTCATTGTCCGCGTTACCCGTCCCTATGCCGACTCCACCGTGCAGAAAATCCTTGAGCTGGTGGAATCCGCTGCCGGACGCAAAGCCCGGACCGACCGGTTCATCACCCGCTTTGCCCGTTATTATACCCCCGCCGTAGTCGCGGCTGCTGTCCTGATCGCCCTTCTCCCCTCGCTGATCACCGGGGATTGGAATCTCTGGGTACACCGCGCGCTGATGCTGCTGGTTGTCAGCTGTCCCTGCGCTCTGGTGCTCTCCGTCCCGCTGACCTACTTCTCCGGCATCGGCGGCGCATCCCGCCGCGGCATCCTCATCAAGGGTGCCAACTATATGGATGCGCTGGCCAATACAAAAACCGTTGCATTTGACAAAACCGGCACCCTCACCCGTGGTGAACTGACGCTGTCTGAGATCGTACCCCACGGCGTAAGTAAAGAGCAGCTTCTTGAGCTGGCGGCAATCATTGAATCCGCTTCCGATCATCCGCTGGCCGCAGCCGTCCTGCGTGCCTATGGCAAGGAGCCTGCGATCTCCCGACTCCATGGCGCACATGCAATCCCCGGTCAGGGCATGGCGGGATTCATCGACGGCCACCCAATCCTTGCCGGCAATGCCCGTCTGCTCGACGACATCGCGCTTCCCGAAACCGCCGGCACCGTCATCCATCTGGCGCTTGACGGTTCCTACATCGGCACGCTTCATTTCTCCGATACTCTGAAGCCCGAAGCTGCCGAGGCTCTTGCCGACCTCAAAGCCCTTGGTGTCAGCCGAACCGTACTGCTCACCGGTGACGATGCGGCTGCCGCTGCTGAATGCGCCCATGCACTCGGCATCAGCGAGGTTCACGCAGGATTGCTCCCCGCCGGTAAGGTATCCCATGTGGAAGCGCTTGTCAACAACCATGACGGCAGCGTGCTCTTTGTCGGCGACGGCATTAACGACGCGCCGGTTCTTGCCCGCGCCGATGTGGGCATCGCCATGGGCGGCTTCGGTTCCGACGCTGCAATAGAAGCTGCCGACGTGGTACTCATGCGCGACGATCCCCGCGGCGTCGCGGAAGCCATCGCCATTGCCCGGCGCACCAACGGCATTGTCGCACAGAACATTGCGCTGTCGCTGATTGTGAAGCTCGGCGTCATGCTGCTGGTCATTCTGGGCGCTGCCAATATGTGGGAAGCGGTTTTTGCCGATGTGGGCGTCGCAGTCTGCGCCATTCTCAATGCATCGCGTGCCGCAAAAACCGGCAGATCGGAGTAAAAACGCCGCGTATATACGCCAATCCCTTATTTCGTCATTTGCAAGCAAAAAACTCGCTGCAATGCGGTTTGCAGCGAGTTTTTTCATTTTCATTTGGTTTTTTACAGCTTAAACAGCCGCGCAGCGATTGCCATCGTCTCCTCCGCGCTTCTTGCATCATCCCGAAGGATAACGTGAAAGCCGGAATTGAGGAAGTAATCGTACTTTTCAGGCGAATTGATCCTTGACAGGCATTGTCTGAAGTTCTCAAGCGACGCCGCAGGATCCGGTTCCTCCATCATCAGACGGTAAAGAAACTGCTTTTCACGATCGGGTCGGTTGAAGAAACGGTTTACGGATATCATGGGATCTGCCAGCATGATCAGCACATGATCCACGTCGGAAACCACCTTCAGCGTCTCGACCGATACATTGGTATCCACGAAAACCGGACGTCCATCCCGGCAGAGTTCATCCAGAATCTCAAGCTCCAGCCTTTCACACTCTTTAGAAGTGGTATTGATCCACGCTTCGTATTCATCCGGGGTACGTCTGACAAAATCGTGCCAGTCCTGCAGGTCACGTGTGTAGGTCAGTCCCGGAAACTCCGTCGGGTCAAGCTCCGGCAGCCGCGCATCGTGATAGTTTTCCTCACAGGCGATGCCGCCGTATTTTTCGGCCAGATTCTTCACCAGCGTAGACTTCCCGGCATACGCCGTTCCGTTTACGAAATAAACATTTTCAAATTTCATATTGTTCACCGCACACAGTCGAAGTGTGGTGTGCACCGGATTCCTTTATTCCTTGTCAAACAGTCCGAGCCATTTGATGCTCAGATCCATCCAGCCCTCGGCATGGGGAACAATCTGATCGGCGCTGCCGCCCTTGGCGCTCTGCTTGTTGCACACGCTCAGGCCATGGCCGCCGAAGGGATAGATGTGCACTTCACAGGGCACTCCCGCCTTACGCATGGCGAGGGTGAAGTACAGCGTATTCTCCACCGGGACGGAGCCGTCGGTGAAGGTATGCCAGAGGAACGCCGGGCAGGTGTCCTCGTCCACGCGGTTTTCAAGGCTCAGGGCATCGATCTGCTCCTGTGTGGCATCGGGGCCCAGAAGCTGATTGAAGCTGCCGCGATGGGCCTTCTCGCCGCTGGAAATGACCGGATAGCTCAGAATCATGCCGGTGGGACGACAGAGCTTTGCATCGCAGCCGAGAGTCCCCTGCACGACGGGATCCTTCCACAGCGTACCGGCAGAGGCCGCCAGATGGCCGCCGGCGGAGAAGCCGACGACAAATACGCGCTCAGGGTCGGCGTGCAGCTCATCGGCGTGGGTACGGATGTAATGAATCGTCGCCATCACCTGCAGAAGTGAGGTGGGATAGCGGTCAGGAACACAGGAATAGCGCAGGATAAAGGTATGATAGCCTGCGGCGAAATACTGCAGGGCGATGGGATCGGCCTCACGGTCGGAGGTATAGGAGTAGCCGCCGCCGGGCAGCACGACCATTACGGGATAACGGTGGTTCTCACCGTCGCCGATGTTGGGGCTGAGCTCACGCAGATAGGCAAAGAGAAGAGGCTTATTCTCCGCTTTTTTCAGCTGCGGATACAGCGCTTCAATATCAAATGTTTTGTAAATCATCGTAATTTCTCCTGTATACTCCGGTTTAGCATTCAAAGGTGCTGCCAAACCGGTTATTTTTCAAACAGCCCGAGCCAACGGATGCTCAGATCCATCCAACCCTCAATATACGGAACGATCTGCGCGTCAACGCCGCCCTTGGCGCTTTGCTTGTTGCAGACGCTCAGGCCGTGACCGCCGAGAGGATAGATATGCATCTCACAGGGCACGCCTGCCTTACGCATGGCAAGGGCAAAGATCAGGGAATCCTCCACTGTCACCACAGGATCGGTAAACGTATGCCACAGGAAAGCAGGACAGGTGTCCTCATCCACACGATTTTGCAGACTGAGTGAGTCAACCTGCTCCTGCGTGGCCTCGGGACCGAGAAGCCTGTCATAGCTGCGGCACCAGGGATCATGTCCGCCGTTGATTCGGGCGTATCCCAGAATCATGCCGGTGGGACGGCAGAGTTTTGCATCGCAGCCAAGGGTCCCCTGCACGACGGGATCCTTCCACAGCGTACCGGCGCAGGCCGCCAGATGACCGCCGGCAGAGAAGCCGACCACAAACACCCGCTCAGGGTCGGCGTGCAGCTCATCGGCATGGGTACGGATGTAATGAATTGTCGCCATCACCTGCAGAAGTGCTGTTGGATAGCGGTCGGGATCGCAGGAATAGCGCAGGATAAAGGTATGATAGCTTGCGGCAAAATATTGCAGCGCCACAGGATCCGCTTCCCGGTCGGAGGTATAGGAGTAGCCGCCGCCCGGCAGCACAACCATTACGGGATAACGCTGGTTTTCACCGTCGCCGATGTTGGGGCTGAGTTCACGCAGATAGGCATACAATCTCGGTTTATTCTCCGCTTTTTTGAGCTGCGGATACAGTTCTTCAATATCAAAAGACTTATAGATCATCGTGATTTCTCCAAATACCGACAATTTGTGTACTGAGAGGCCCTGACGTTTACTTTTTGAAGAGGTTCAGCCACTTGATGGAAAGCGCCATCCAACCCTCACAATAGGTATTGACAAACTGATCAAAGCCCTCGCGGCGGGTCAGGTCATTGGCCAGCGCCAGACCGTGAGCGCCGTGGGGATAGATATGCATCTCGCAGGGCACACCGGCTTTGCGCATGGCAAGGCCAAGGTACATGGAATTTTCCACCGGTACAAGCTGATCATCAAAGGTATGCCAGATAAACGCGGGAGCGGTCTCCTCGTTCACCCGGGTTTCCAGGCACAGCGGCTCCATGTCTGCCTCGTCTGCGTCGGGACCCAGGAGATTTTTAAAGCTGCCCCGATGGGACCGGCCGTTCCAGATGTGAGCCGAGATCACGGGATAGCCCAGTACCATGCCGTCCGGGCGACAAAGATGTGCATCGCAGCCGAAGGTTTCGGACACAATCGGCTCATTCCAGAGAATACCCGCTGACGCTGCTAGATGTCCGCCGGCGGAAAAACCGATGACATAGATGCGCTCGGGATCGGCATTGAGCTCTTCGGCATGGGTACGGATATAGTGAATCGTCGCCATCACCTGCCGAAGCGCCGCCGGGTAGCGCGCAGGCTTACAGGAATAGCGCAGGATGAATGCGTGAAAGCCCGCCGCATAATACTGCAGGGCAATGGGCTCCGCCTCACGGTCGGAGGTGCCGCTGTATCCACCGCCGGGCAGCACGATCATCACCGGATGACGCTGCTTCTCGCCGATGCCCAACTCCACCGAGGGTCTCTGCATATAGGCGCAGAGCTCCGGCGTTCTTTCCTGCGCGTTAAGCGACGGATAGAGCGCGTCCAGGTCAAAGGTTCTGTATACCATATCGGTCCACTCCTTCAAATCACAAAGCAGGTCTTGTCCTTACTTTTTAAAGAGATTGAGCCACTTGATGGACAGCTCCATCCAGCCCTCGCAGTATGGATTGATGAGGTCCTGCCTATCGTCGCAGATGGACTGCTCGTTGCAGACACTCAGGCCATGAACGCCGTGGGGGTAAATGTGCATCTCACAGGGCACGCCTGCCTTGCGCATGGCAAGGGCATAATACAGTGAATTTTCCACGGGAACCCCGGGATCATCGTAGGTATGCCAGATGAACGCCGGGCTGGTATCGGCATCCACAAAGTTTTCAAGGCTCAGCGCATCCATCTCCTCCTGCGTCGCATCGGGACCAAGGAGATTTCGGAAGCTGCCCTGATGGGCGCGGCCGTTCCAGACGCTGGCGCTGACCACGGGATAACCCATTACAACGCCGTCGGGGCGGCACAGGCGCGCATCACAGCCGATGGTTTCGGCCACAATCGGCAGTTTCCACATCGTCGCAGCGGAGCCCACCAGATGGCCGCCGGCGGAAAAGCCCACGAGGAAAATACGCTCCGGGTCAGCGTTGAGCTCGTCGGCATGGGTACGCACGTAGTGAATCGTTGCCATTACCTGCAGCAGTGCCGCAGGATAGCGGTCGGGCTTGCAGGAATAACGCAGGATGAACACATGGAAGTTCGCGGCGAAATACTGCAGCGCCACGGGATCGGCCTCACGGTCGGAAGTACCGCCGTAGCCGCCGCCGGGGCATACGATCATCACCGGATGGCGTTCTTCCATGCCCTTGCCGAGGCGGGGATGGATTTCACGCATATAGGCATAAAGGCGAGGCTTATTGACAGTTTCGGGAAGGCTGGGATAGAGTTCATTCAGATCAAAATCAAGTATACGCATGGCAATACACCTGTCCTTCGTTATAATCGGACTCAGCCGTTCTTCATCGCGCGATCCATCTCGCGGGAAGCGGTCTTCTTCGCCGCGTCATCGCGCTTATCATAGAGCTTTTTACCCTTGCACAGACCCAGCTCCACCTTGACCTTGGCATCCTTGAGGTAAACCTGCAGGGGAATCAGCGCCAGGCCGTCTTTTTTGATCTCAGCGTAGAGTTTGAGGATCTCGCGCTTATGCATGAGGAGCTTTCTCACGCGCAGCGGGTCTTTATTGAAGATATTGCCCTTTTCATAGGGGGAAATGTGCATGCCGCGCACGAACAGCTCTCCGTCCTTGATGGTACAGTAGGAGTCCTTGAGGTTGAGCTGTCCCAAACGTATGGATTTGACCTCGGTACCCACGAGGGAAATACCCGCTTCAAAGCGTTCGAGGACAAAATAGTCATGAAACGCCTTACGGTTGGATGCGATGGATTTGATACCTTTCTGCACGGCTTTGCCTCCCTTGGAAAAATACATAATCAGTATACGTCAGGAAACGGGGGATGTCAATGGGGATTTTGGCACACAGGCGGCCATTACGGCAGCAAAGACCGGTGAATACAGTGCTTTTTTCCGCTTACACAGACAAAGCCTGCCGGGCGTTTGCCCGGCAGGCTGCAAAGTTACTCACTGTTTTCTCGACATCTCGTCCGAAAGGGTTTCCTGTGGCAGGATCGCACCGTTTTCCCGCAGGGTTTCCACCAGCGTGCGGGTATTCAGGGTACAGGCCGTCTGACCGGTCCGGATTGCCTGCACAGCCGCGGTACCGGCTGCCTGACCGGTCGTGTAGCACACCGGCATCATGCGAATCGACGAATGCACCTTTTCATCGCAGGAGACAATGCGTCCTGCTACCCACAGGTTCTGTGAGCCCCTGGGCACCAGTACGCCGTAAGGTATTCCAAAATATTCGCCGGGTCCGTAGGAGAAGGTATCAAAGAATTCCTTGGTGAAACGGGCATATTCTTCCTTGGAGGTATCCTTGACGTGCAGATCCATACTCTGCGCATTGAGGCAGATCTGATCCGGGAACTTGCGTTTGTCCAGATAATCCTCCAGATCCAGAATATACTCACCCTTGATACGGCGCGAGTCGCGTACGCCCATCATTGTCGCCGTTTTCACAAGCTGCAGGTTCTTATATTCCTCGATATGCGTCTTGTAAAAGTCCAGATATTCCTGTACCAGACGGCGCCCCAGTACCATACCGTCGGAAAGGCTGCGGCAGTTGAGGGCATCCATGCCGAAAACGTGACCGGCATTGAGGGAAGCGGTGTTTCCCGCGCTCATGAATATACCCGGGACATGTCTGTCCTGAAATGTAAAGGGATAGCTGCCCTCGTCCAGCGCCTTGTGGAGAATCTCTCGTGCGCCCTTCACAGCGCCTGATCCGGGATAGAGGCTCGACTCGATCTCCTTCCAGTCCACGCCGTACATAGTCGCCATCAGCGTCGGCGCCATGGCAGGTTTGGGGATATCAAACTCCACGCCGCATTTGGCAGCCAGCACCGCATCTCCCGTACAGTCGATGTAGGTCTTTGCCTTCACAAAATGCAGGCCCTCGATGTTTGAAAGTACAACACCGTTGACAAAGAGTCTGTCCGGATCACAGTCCGCATCGATCACCTGGGTAAAGAAGCGAACCTCCACGCCCACTTCTTCCATATATTCATCCAGAACGAGCTTCAACCCCTCCGGATCAAACGGCTGCCAGCCAAAGAAATTGAGTTCTTCTCTGTTGGAGGGGTTTTTGCCGGTCAGATAGCCCCGCTCATGCAGGCGATCTGCCAGTTCACGCATAAATCCGCCCAGAAGCATGGTTCCCCGGCGTCCAAGCTCGCCCATGTTGGTAACAAGACCCGAGGTGCCTGCGCCGCCGAGACATCCCAGTGCCTCTACCAGCAGTACTTTCGCGCCCATTCTTGCCGCGCTGACCGCGGCAGCA
>SVMB01000144.1 GCA_015067675.1 Oscillospiraceae bacterium | reverse complement strand
TGACAGCATTTCCA
Source organism: Oscillospiraceae bacterium (assembly GCA_015067675.1). Lineage (GTDB taxonomy): Bacteria > Bacillota > Clostridia > Oscillospirales > QAMX01 > SIG502. The sequence goes on along the minus strand of SVMB01000144.1, from coordinate 5,598 downwards.
ACGGCATCGTGCTTGACCACATCCAGTCCGGCATGAGCATGGAGATCTACCACTACCTGCATCTGGACAAGCTGGAGTGCAGCGTCGCCATCATCAAGAACGCCAAGTCCAGCAAGATGGGCCGCAAGGACATCATCAAGATCGACGCCGCCATCGACATCGACCTGGACATTCTCGGTTACATCGATCCCGATATCACCGTCAACATCATCCGCGACGGCCAGCTGCAGGAAAAGGTTGCCCTCAAGGCACCCGAAAAGCTCGTGGACGTCATCCACTGCAAGAATCCCCGCTGCATTAGCTCCGTGGAGCCCGGCCTTGTGCATGAGTTCTATCTGGCTGACGCCGAGCGCAAGATCTATCGCTGCCGCTACTGCGACGCCGCCTATAAGCAGCAGCAGTAATACTATTTCTGACATTTCAAAAGAGCGGGTTCTGACTACTGCATCAGCCCGCTCTTTCTCCCTTTTACTGACGGAGGTTCTGTATGAGCAAATTCAATCCGATTCCCAACGGTATCCTCACCGAACGCGTTCTTGAGTGGTTCCATCACGACTCCCTGACCGAATGGGGATATGGCGAGCCCCAGACCGACACCTTTGCCGTGCTGCATCCCGCTGATGACTGCAAGCTTGAGTCCTATCCGCTCTACGTGGTCTTTCATTCCGCCGGTCACGATGTCTACTCCTGTATTGGCTGCACATGGCGCGAGGGCAACCACGACATCTATCACGCGCCCCGCGATATGTACGCGCTCTATCTTGACTGCCGCCAGCACATGAACGACTGGTGGTGGGGCGGCAATTCTGCCATCGAGGTTCTTTCCGAAGGCCGCGACGGCGTGGAAAAGCAGCCTGTGGAAAACCGCGTCATGGCTACCATCCAGTGGGTCATGGAAAACTACCCCATCGACCGCAACCGCGTCTATGGTGTCGGCAACTCCATGGGCGGCAGCGGCGTGCTGGGCATTGCCATGTGCCGTGGTGACATCTTCGCAGCAGTCAAGGCAAACGTCCCCGCAGGCGTGCGCCATATGGCCGACCGCTGTGCGCTGGACACCGTGGCTCCCGAGGGCTTCCGCATTCCCGATCCGCCTGTACTGGTTGACTATTCTGCCCAGAACGATACCTGGTCAACGGGCCACGAAATCCTTTACCGCGGCATGCGTGAAAAAAAATACGCCGTCCTCGGCTACTGGGGCAACTTCGGTCACGCAAACGATAACGCCGTCATCCGCGAGGTCAACGACCTCGTTCACTCCTTTGACTTCACATCCGTGCGTCTGAACGAAGCCTATCCGGTCTTTACAAACGCCTCCACCGACGATGCGCTTCCCTGGGCTGACGACGGCTCCATCGTTCACGATCAGGCAGGTCAGGTCAACAGCTTCTTCCGCTGGGGTAAGGCCTGCGAGACCGAAACCAGCTTCTCCATCCCGCTGCGGCTGATTGCTCAGTCTGAGTGGGAGTCCCGCGTGACATTCCCCACCACCGCCACGGCAGATGTGACGCTGCGCCGCCTGCAGGCATTCCATGCAGCCCCGGGTACGAAGGTTGCCTGGACATTCGGCAGCCGCTCAGGCGAAGTCTGCGCTGATGCCGACGGCCTTGTGACCGTGCCCGGCGTGGAGATTACGACTGCTGAGCAGACCCTGACGCTGCAGGTCGTGAAGTAACGAATCACCGTCCTTTTCACCACAAATCCCTCGCACGCAGCAGCTGCCGTGTGCGAGGGATTTTCGTCTATATGTGCGTTCTTTGCTGCTCCTTCTGCGCAAGCCGCACCACACGCGGCCGATTGTAGCGCTGCATGATGACAAACAGCAGATCAAACAACGCCGCAGCCGCCGACGTACACCAGAATACCGCTTCCGCGCCAAACCAGCGGACAGTAAAAACCGGCAGGAAACTCAGGAGTACGATCGTTTCATGCACCAGTTCCGCCTGACACATCGCCTGTGCGATTTCATGCCAACTATGCAGCTCATGCGAAAACAGCGTTGGATCGTAACTCGGCATCCGGCCTTTCCAGGCCTTGACCCGCAGGAAACGGTACAGCCCCGCTTCCAATCTCAGCGGCTGAAACCACCGCCGCTCATAATTCGCACGGTTATGCATGCGCCCGTCATAGATGTATCCCACCAGCAGGCGCATAACGAAATGATACGTCGTCGTTCCGGCGGTGATGGCAAAAGACAACAGCAATTCCGACTGCCAGAACCAATATCCAATCCACAAAAGCGGCGTCAGTACCGCGCAAACTGCCGCTGTGGTGATCATACCTTTTCGCATACAGTATTCCCCCGCTTTCATACTGCCTGTATCATATCACGAAACCGCTTGCTCTGCAAGCAAAAACCGGGCGGAGAGTTTCCTCTCCGCCCGGTGGTGTTTATATGGGTGAATTACTCAGCCAGCGAGTTGATCAGGAACCGATTCAATCTGACCAAGGCGAGATCTGCAGCACAGACTCAATGACATCCCGCATCTTGCCCACTGATTTCAGCAGTTCTTCCGTACTCTGTGTCTCGGCAAGAGAAGCCATATGCCGGTACAGCGCCGAGATAGCGTCACTTTTTGCATCCTTCACGTATTTCGGATGAACAATGTCATCATACATCTTTTCCATCAGAGAAAGAACTCTCTGGTTGGTGGTTTCGCGGCAAGTGACGATGGCTTCCAGAGCCTGACCGCGTGCCTGACCGTCAAAGCCGCCGTTGGGCGAGTCGTTGACGGGGATGTGGTTGATGGAGTCGATGACCTGCTGGATATAATCACGCTCGATGAGGATCGTATCGATGCGTCCGAGGATATCGCCGATGGTGATCTCTTCTGCACGCGGACAATGCTGCATTCGCGCTTCCTGTGCTTCGATTTCCCGAACCTTTTGCTCCATCCGCGCTTCCTGTGCTTCGATTTCCCGAACCTTTTGCTCCATCCGCGCTTCCCGTGCTTCGGACTCCCGAATCTTTTCCTCCATCCGGGCTTCCTGCGCTTCGGACTCCAGAATCATGCGCTCCATCCGCGCTTCCTGTTCCTCTATCTCCTGCCGATTGGCTTTTTCAAACTCCTGCTGATACAGTTTTTCATCCATTGTATGTTCCTCCAAATCTATTCCCGGAGGACACGCAAGCTGTATCGTAAATTCGTCAATCCTGCGTGCCCGTCCGCTCTTTACAAGGCCGTTTGCACGCCTGGGATAAGTCGAATGCAGGACATTGCCTGCCTGATCGGTCACCTTTACGTTTTTTTCGATGGGTGTCTCCCCCTTTGGTTCCCGTATTGCGACGCCGTCTGTTTTTTGTGATGGGTGCCCTCCCCTGCGTCATTTACAGGATAACATACACCGCTTATTTTGTCAAGAAGATTGCAGATTACACCCGCAAAAAGCACGCCCACCCGGACTCTTTGCCGGATGGGCGTGCCCAATAATCACGTAAACACTCAGACCTCGATCAGACCCTTTTCCTGCAGCCAGGCGCAGCTCATGCGCACGCTGTCCAGCGGATCGCCGTCGCAGATATCCTGCTCGATGACGAAATCCTCTACGCCGATCTCCTCTGCCAGCGGGATAATGGCTTCAAACCAGAGATTGCCCTGGCCAACCTCGGCAAAGGTGGGGCCGTTTTCGCCGCGCTTCATATCCTTGAGGTGGAGGATTTTGGCACGGCCGCGGATCGTTTCCAGGAAATGGCGCACGTCGGCGCCGCCATGCTGCACCCAATAGGTGTCGGGCATGAAATTAACCTTTTCGGCGTCAAAGCCTTCGATAAGCAGATCCATCACGGTCTTTCCGCAATCGGTACGGATGAACTCATTGCTGTGATTGTGATAGGAAACGGTGAAGCCTTCCTTACAGGCAACCTGGGCAAAGGCATTAACACGTTTGATATAATCCAGCGCTTCCTCGTGGGACTTGATTCCGGAGCTGAAGCCGATGTCTTTCAGACCATAACGGCGGCAGAAGTCAAACAGCGGCTCGGGATCGTTTTCAAACGGATCCAGAGATACCAGCGTACCAATGATCGTCAGGTCGTTCTCTTTACAGTATTTCGCGCAGCGCTCCATATACTCCAACCCGCCGCAGAGCTGCACGGTATGGCAGCCCATCTCACGCAGCTTCTTCAGGGTTTCAGCGCAGCTTTCATCCGTATTCAGATATTCACGCAGGGTATAAACCTGGATTCCCAGTCGTTTCATATGCAATACCTCTCTTTCCTCTTTATTTATACACGAAAACCGCGCTCAATGCAACCCCTTTGTGTACGCTGTTATTCGCAGAAATTCTCCTTCATTCCTGTGTCCCATCCTGCAATATCATTTTCTCTTACCGGCAGGTATTCCCGGACAGCTTTTCTTCCAATCAAACCTGTCCTTGCAACCCTTACCCCGTTGTGCTACACTATAGCCATCAAAAAACGGAGGTACATATACCATGAAGATATATCCCATCATCTGCATCAAGGATCAGCCCGCGATGCTGGAACAGGCGGCGGACTGGTTTCACGAGAAATGGCACATTCCCCGCAGCGCCTATGCCGAAAGCATGCAGGAAAGCCTGCGTGCAGAAGCGGTTCCCGCGTGGTACGTGGTTCTGGACGGGCGGCGTATCATCGGAGGGCTGGGCGTCATCGAAAACGACTTTCACGACCGGCCCGATCTGACCCCCAACGTCTGTGCAGTCTTTGTGGAGCCGGAATACCGCTGCCAGGGTATTGCGGGGCAGATGCTCCGACGCGTCTGCGACGACTTTGCCGCACGCGGCATCGGCGTGCTCTATCTGCTCACCGAACACACGTCCTTTTATGAGCGATACGGCTGGGAGTTTTACTGTCTTGCTCAGGGTGACGGCGAGGATGAACCCTCGCGGATGTATATTCATCGCGCATAATATTTCCTGTGATTACGAAACCGGCGGGCAACCGCCGGTTTTATGTTGACGGCGAACTTCTTTCGTTGTATAATAAACTAGATATACAGGTCAGAAGTCCTGACCGGACAGTGGAGGATTCTGCATATGCTGCATATACTGGTAACGCTCCCCGTTGAAGATCGCCACCGCGCGCTGATCGAGGCGTCCATGCCCGACGGCCATTTCACCTACATCTACCGTGATTATCTGACGCCTGCCGATGTGGAGGCTGCCGACCTGATTCTGGGTAACGTTCCGCCGAAGATGCTTGCAGGCGTGACGAAGCTCAAGTGGCTCCAGCTCAACTCCGCAGGTCCTGACGCATATTTAAACTGCATGCCCGAGGGGGTCATCCTCACCAACTCCACCGGCGCCTACGGTCTTGCGATCTCCGAGCATATGCTGGCGATGCTTCTGATGCTGCAAAAGAAGCTGCACCTGTACTATCTTGACCAGAAGAATCACGACTGGACCGACGAAGGTACCGTCACATCCATCGAAGGCTCCAATGTCCTGGTAGTTGGCCTCGGCAACATCGGCGGCGACTTCGGCCGCAAGCTGCACGCTCTGGGCGCCACGGTTTACGGTATCACCCGCAGTGGTGAGCGTCCCGCAGGCAGCGAAGACTGGCTCGAGGAGATCTACACCCTCGACGCGCTGGATACGCTGCTGCCCAAGTGTGAAATC
>SVMB01000143.1 GCA_015067675.1 Oscillospiraceae bacterium | reverse complement strand
CAAACCAAACCTACCAAGGAGGGCTTACTTATGTACACACTCTACGGTGACGGCGTTCACGACGACGCGCCTGCCATTCAGGAACTGCTCGACAGCGGCATCTCCGCCGTTATTCTCCCCGCACCCGAGAAAAACTACGCCATCGGCTCCACCCTCGTCATCCACAGCGGTCAAAGCCTTACCCTGCCCGAGACTGCCGTCATCCGCCTCCTCCCCGGCAGCAACTGCTTCATGCTCATCAACGAGCGCGGCGGCGATCACGATATCTCTGTCTCCGGCGGCATCTGGGATTTCAACAACCAGCAGCAGCATCCCCATCCCAAGTGGGTACCTGCCGATATTCAGATCAAAACTCCCGGATTCTTCCCCGACGATCATCCCAAGGCAGCCGTTGCCACCAACTATCCCGACCGCTACCGCGGCCGCATCATGCGATTCTACGGCGTGACCCGCCTTTCCATCCACGATCTCACCTGCAAGGACCCCATCCAGTACGCCATTGAGATGGGCTGGACGGAGTATTTCACCGTCGAGAACATCCGCTTTGACTTTAACTACGGCAATCCCGGTCCCTACAACATGGACGGCGTGCACATCGACGGCGGCTGCCGCTTCGGTCATGTGCGCAATATCCAGGGCACCTGCTACGACGACGTGGTGGCCATCAACGCCGACGACGGCCTCTCCGGCCCCATCTCCGACATTGAGGTTGACGGCATCTTCGGCACCGACTCCCTGCGGGGCGTGCGCCTGCTCTCCACCCACTCCCCCGTCGAGCGCATCTCCATCTCCAACATCTTCGGCACCTTCTATCAGAACGCCGTCGGCCTCACCTTCTACTACCAGAACGAAACCACCCGCGGCATCATGAACCATATCAGTCTCCGCAACATCTTCGCCTCCAACGCACCGCGGCTTCCCATCTACGGCAAAAGTCCGGACTATCAGTTTGCCCTCATCGATGTGGACCGTCAGTTGGATATCGGTATGCTCACCATCGAAAACGTGGGGCGCGATGAAAAGCTCGGCGACATCGAAACCCTGCTCATCCGCGAGGGAGCCGTCATCCGCAAGCTTAGCCTTGCCCACATCAGCCACGAAAACCACACCGGCAAGCCCGTCCCCGTCATCACCAACGACGGCTGCATCGACACTCTCTATCTGCTCGACGTGGACGGTCACGGCGACACGATTCTTTCCGGCTCCGGCTCTATCCGCGCTATCCGCGATCTGGGCTGAGCAGCATCATCTTCCGCTCAGGAGGTACCCGCTATGATCAAACCGCATGCACTTCGTCCCGGCGATACCGTCTGCACGATCAGCCCGTCTCTGGGCTGCGCAGGCGACCCGGCTGTTCGCTGGAAGTATGACCTCGGCGTTCAGCGGCTGCGCGCACTGGGTTTAAACGTTATCGCAGCCCCCCATTCCATGAAGGGCTCGGCGTATCTCGCCGAGCATCCCCAGGCCCGGGCCGAGGATATCCTCTGGGCCTTTTCAAATCCCGATGTCCGCGCCGTCATTGCAAACATCGGCGGCAGCGATTCCGAGCGGATTCTGCCTTTCCTTGACCCGGAAATCATCCGGCATAACCCCAAAATCTTCTGCGGCTATTCAGACATCCTGACCCTGCATCTCTACTGCCACCGTCTGGGGCTCTCCACCTTCTACGGCCCGAATCTCCTCACAACCATCGCAGAGGCAGACGGTTTTCATGCCTACAGCCGTCACTGGTTTGAAAAGACGTTCTTCGACCCGTCCCCCATCGGTGAAATCCCACCGTCGCAGGACTGGTCGTACTCCGAGAATAACCACACAGATCCCGCATACCGCAAGCAATACGTTTCCTGCGGCGGGTACAGCCTCATTCAGGGCAGCGGCCGTGTATCAGGCCCGCTCTTCGGCGGGCATACCAGCCTGATGGATTACGAATTTCCCGCCATCGTCCCGGCGGCGGAGGATTTTCGGGATGCAATCCTCTTTCTGGAGGATATCCCGGAGTTTTTCACGGTCGAACATATCTCCCGCTTCTTTGACTGGATGGGGCAGCGCGGCTTTCTGCAGCTTCTGCGCGGCATTGTCATCGGCAGACTCGCCTCCGCGGAGGATTTCGCGCCGCAGGCAGACGCAATCCGCCGGATTGTCGGTGAAACCTATGGCCTTCCCCGGCTTCCGATTCTCTGCGGTCTCAACTTCGGCCACAGCTCTCCCCAGTTCATCCTGCCATACGGTGCCCGTGCCGCGCTGGATGCCGACAGACTCACGTTTTCCATCGATGATGCGGGCGTACTGATCCGTTAACTTCGTTTTTCACGCTCCAAAGCGTCCCCGGGACTTTTTTCACGTTTTTCTTGACACAATTGGAAACAGTGGTATAATCAATACAGATAAACCGTCTGATTTTGCGCAAAAGAACACCAATTCGCACAATTTTTCAGCTCACCCGATGGATTCATCCCATGATTTTGTGCTGCGCGCCAACTGCCGCAAACTGTATCGAAGGAGGACTGTCCCATGACCGAGCTCTACAGAATTGCTGACAATATCTACCGCATCCTTCACTATACCGGACGCCGTCCGCGCCAGTCTCTGCTTTCCAAATATAAGCTCATCGATCTGGCTCCCGACGGTGAACCCGAGCTCCTGCGTGCCGATGAAGATCCTTGTGTGACCCTTGAGCGTGGTTACAGCCTGACCTTTTCCCTCGACGCAGGCGAGGACGGCGGTTTTGATATCCGTCTGCCGCTCGACCCTGCAGACCGACTCTTCGGCCTGGGCGACGAATCCCGCAGCTGCATTGAAAAGCGCGGTCAGGTTGCTCTGATGAAGCAGGAGAACGTGCGCTCCTATGGTCCGGTGCCCTATCTGATGAGCAGCCGCGGCTGGGCGGTGCTGGTCAACTGCACCTATGCGCACACCTTCGACATCGGAGCTGCCAATCCCGACGAGCTGCATATCTTCGGCGACCGCGGCGCGCTGGATCTCATCGTTTTCACAGGCACAGGACTCCACGATGCGCTGTATCTCGCCGGCCGTGTCATGGGCCGCCCCGTGATGCTCCCCAAGAGTGCCTACGGCCTGACCTACGTGCTCAACGAAGAGGCCAATGCCCGCACGCTGCTGGATGATGCTCTTCGCTTCCGCGAGCGCAATATCCCCTGCGACATTCTGGGGCTTGAGCCCAGCTGGATGGAAAAACGCTACGATTACTCCGTTGACAAGAAGTGGAATTCCGGCAAATTCCCCTTCCCGTCCTGGAGACCCGAAAACTATTACGGCAGCTGGTCCTTTATGTGGAACCTCCATCAGCTCGGACGCAAGCTCAGCCTGTGGCTGTGCTGCGACTACGACCTGCTGTGGAAGGAAGAAAACGACGCGTATATCGATGAAGTCAAGTCCAACGCCGACGCCGAGATCAATGACGCTCATTTCGCCCGCGGCATCCGCATGGACACCATCACCAAGCCCGGCGAAGCCTGGTTTGACCATCTGAAAAAGTTCGTGGACAACGGCGCCGAGGCATTCAAGCTCGACGGTGCCGCTCAGGTTATCCCCCATCCTGACCGTCTCTGGGCAGGCCGCTATACCGATGACGAGGTACGCAACCTCTATCCGGTCGTCTACGCCAAGCAGATGAAGGAGGGCTACGAAGCCCACACCGGCAAGCGTGCCATGATTTATACCTGCGGTACCTACCCCGGCACCCAGAAATACGCCGCCACCTGGGCCGGTGACACCGGCTGTGATACCCGCGTTTTGCTGTCGCTGATCAATCTTGGCATGTGCGGTCATTCCAACGCCTCCTTTGACATGACCTGTGACGACACGCGCAAGATCCACTTCGGCTTCCTAGCTCCCTGGTCCCAGCATCAGGGCTGGGCCAACTGGCTCTACCCCTGGTATTCCGGTGAAGATATCGAGGAATCCTATCGCCGCTACTCCCAGCTTCGCTCGCAGCTCTTCCCCTACATCTATTCCATGTCCCACAAGGCAAACCGCACCTCTCTGCCCACCCTGCGTGCATTGAGCCTTGCCTATCCCGACACCGACCGCTACGATCAGGTGTACAATGAGTACCTCTTCGGCGACTCGCTGCTGGTATCCGCCTTCGATGACCACCTGAACCTCCCCGTTGAGGATGACTGGTACGATTTCCACACCGGCGCACTCTATACCGGACCCCGTGAGTTTGATTACACCGGTCCCGACTGGTGCGGCGGCGCAATCTTCGTACGGGCAGGCTCCATCATCGTCACCCAGGACTGGGCTCATTCCCTGTGTAACCATCGTCCCGACAAGCTCTATGTCCACGTCTATCCCGGCAAGGATGCCGCCTTTACCCTCTATGAGGATGACGGTACAACCTACGGCTATGAGCACGGCGAGATTGCCGCCACCCGCTTCACCCTTTCCGGCAATACCCTGCGTATTGCCATGCGGGAAGGCGCCTACCCCAATATGCCGTCTGTCAATGCCTTCGAGGTCATCTGGCATCACGCCGACGGCTCCACCGCCACATATTCCGTCGCAGCGGCGGACCATGAATCCAGTGAAGTCATCATTGAAGATATCTGACTCAAATAACAGATAAGGAGATCATCACATGAAGAAGAAATTTGTCATCGCCGGTACCTCCAACCGCGGCCTGAATTCCTACGGCCGTCACCTCGTTCCCTCCAAGGAGCAGATGGATCTGGGCGAAAACTTCGGTTACGGCAACGATTCCGCCGACAATAAGGAAATCTGCGCCGCCTCCGAACTGGTTGGCGTCTACGACATCAACATCGGCCGTGCCCGCTACGTCGGCGAGCAGCTGGGCGTCCCTGCCTTCGAGGATTTCGATGAAATGCTCCGTGAAACCAAGCCTGACAGCGTCATCGTCACCTCCGTTGACTACTCCCATGCCGAGTACATCATCCGCGCCCTCGACGCCGGCTGCGAAGTCTTCACCGAGAAGCCCATGTGCATCAATGCCGCTCAGTGCCGCGCCATTCTCGAGGCCGAGAAGCGCAACAACCGTAAGATCGGCGTCTGCTTCAACATGCGCTACATGGACTCCGTTGTCCAGCTCAAGAACCTCATCGACTCCGGCGTCCTCGGCGACATCTACAACGTCCATTACGAGTGGCTGCTGACCAAGGATTACTCCGCCGGTCATTCCGGTCACGGTGCGTCCTACTATCGCCGCTGGAATGCCTATATGGAAAAGTGCGGCGGTCTGCTGCTGACCAAGTCCACCCATCACTTCGACTTCATCAACTGGCTCATCGGCGGCCGTCCCAAGCGTGTTTCCGCTTTCGGTAAGCTGCGCCACTATGGTGCCAACGGCAAGTTCCGCGGTGAGCGCTGTTCCAACTGCGAGCATACCGCCGAGTGCCCCTACTACTTCAAGGTCAACGACTTCAACAAAGCCATGTACGTGGATCAGGAGCAGTATGACGGCTACATGATCGACCGCTGCGTCTTTGACGAGGCTATCGATACCTACGACACCATGGCTGTGAATGTCGAGTACGACAACGGCATCATCATGGCTTACTCCGAGTCCTCCGCCGCCATGTACGAAGGCTTCAAGATGTACATCAACGGTTCCGAGGCCCGTCTGGAGGTTCAGTCCTTCTCCGACGG
>SVMB01000142.1 GCA_015067675.1 Oscillospiraceae bacterium | reverse complement strand
TTCCCCTTGGGTGGCGCTCTTTGCCTACTTTCTCTCGACATGGAGAGAAAGTAGGCGCGGGGTGCATGCGCAATGCACAGGGCGTCACGACTAGATGACGTGATCCTCCCTCCGCCGGAGGCGAACACGCTTCCGAATACAGAAAGAGGGTTCTCACCGGCTGCGCCGCAGGCGAACAACTTGCCAGTTACAGAAAGAGGGCTATCACCGGCTGCGCCGCAGGCGAACACACTTCCGGTTACAGAAAGAGGGCTATCACCGGCTGCGCCGCAGGCGAACAACTTGCCAGCTGCAGAAAGAGGATGCTTTCTGTCAGCTTAACTTAAAAATCGTACTTCACAGCCACCGGAACACCGGTCTTGGACGACTCCACACAGGCCAACGCCGCAGCAACGGTCTTCGCACCCTCGAGAACGGTGGTCTTGATGGGCAGATCATTGATGATGCAGTCGGTGAACTCGCGGATCTCGGCGGTCATGTTGTGGTTGTTGATCTCGATGGGGATCATGGTGGGCTTGGTGTGACCTTCCTCGTGATCGACGGAGAAGAGGGTGATCTCGGGGCTGGTGTTGTCGCAGATGATGGTGCCGCGGGAACCGTAGAAGACGGAACGCATGGTGTAGTTGCGCTTGCAGCCGGTGGAGACAAAGACCTTGCCGATGACATCGTTCGGGAACTTCATGACGGCAACGGTGCAGTCGTCGGTGGGCCAGGTGGAGAGCATCTTGCGGTTTGCCAGGGCATAGACCTCGTAGGGATCGCCGGCGATCCAGCGTAAGAGGTCAACGGCATGACAGCCGCCGCCGAGGAAACCGTGACGGCGGGGATCCAGCCGCCAGCCGCCGTGGCCGGGGATCTTGGAATAGTCGTGGGCATATTCGCTCTCGACGAAGAAGAGCTCGCCGATGGCGCCGGACTTCACCAGCTCGTGGGCCTTGACAAAACCGGGCGCGTAGCGGCAGACCTGACCGACCATGAACTTCCGGTCGGAGGCGTTGGCCGCCTCGACCATCTGACGGCACTCGTCCAGAGAGAGGGTCATGGGTTTTTCGCAGAGCACGTGCTTGCCGGCGGCAAGGGCGGCAAGAGACATCTCGCAGTGAGCCTGGTCGGCGGCGGTGACGACGACGGCATCGATGTCGTCGCAGGCGAGGAGCTCGCGGTAATCGGTGTAGGTGCGGACATCGGGCTTGTGGCCGAGCGTTTCCTCAAGCCAGGCAAGCTGGGCTTCGATGCGCTCGGGATCGACGTCGGAGAAGGCGACGAGCTCGCAGGTCTCGGGATTTTCGATGATGCCCTTGATGTGGGACCTGGCGATGCCCATGGCGGAAAGGGTTGCGAAACGAAGCTTTTTCATACATGCACCTCACGAAAAGCAGGTTTGTTGAAGAAAGGGGAAAAAACGCTTTATAACTCTTTTATCATACCACATAAGCCCCGCAGTTGCAAGGTTTTATTTCCCACGTGGGGAGTCGTACATGGAAAAATACCGCCGCCCAAAGGTGGGAACCGGGGGTGCAGAGTTTGAAACCCGGCTCTCCCATAGGGAGAGCTGTCCGGGGCGAAGCACCGGACGGAGAGGGTATTCTTTCCCCGGACAAATCACGGATGTGCAGCAGAGTCTGGGGGATAAGGGCGCGCGGGGAGCCCTATTTGCTGCTGCGGTACTCCGTGGGGGTCATGCCCACCTCACGGGTGAAGATGCGGGTGAAATAGTTTGCGTCGGCATAGCCCACGTTGAGCGCGATGCTGCCCACGGAGATCGTGGTGTTGCGCAGGAGCCGCTTGGCGTTGTCAAGCCGTACTTTTCGCAGGTATTGCGTCATGCTCATGCCCATGTCGCGGCGGAATACCCGCGCGGCATAGCTCTGGTTGATGAAGAATCGCTCGCTGATCACCTGCGGGGTCAGATCCTGGGCGTATAGACGCTCGATGTAGTTTGCCATGCGCCGCCCCAGGGGCAGATTTTGGCCTGCGGTGATGCCTGCGTGCCCGAAAAACGCCGTCACGTCGCCCAGCTTTGAAAAATACAGCGACATCAGGTTCCCCATCGCCATCAGATCGCCGCGCTTCATCTCCGGGAGCGCGGCATACATCCCGGCAAACGTCTCCGGGTCGCCGCCCAAAGCCTGCGCGGCACGCCGCACCTCGTCGGAGGCGTCCTCACCCTCGATGCGGCACTGCCCCAGAAACACAAGCCCCAGCAGCCGCTCGTCCTTCATCACCGGCACCACCAGCTCGCATAATCCCATGTGACACTTGAAAAAGAAGGGTTTTTGGTAGGATTGCGCCAAATCCGTTGCGTCCTGCCGGTGGTTCTTTTCGCAGGCAGGTTTGCCGTTTTGCAGTAAGCGGGTGCAGCGGCAGAACTCGCAGTAATGCCCCGTGTAGGCCTTTTCGCCGTTGACATGATACTGAAAGAAGCGCGCGGTGTCGTAAAAACAGATGCCGACGCCGGTAAGCTCGTGAAATGAGCTGATCAGCAGGGTAATTTCGTTTTGTGCCATAGATTGCCGCCGGGATTAGCTCTCTCCCGGCGCTTCACTTCCTTTCAGACCCCCGAATTGCCAACAGTTATATCACAATCAACCGATGAAGTCAATATCGTGCTTGAAAATATCAAGTTTGTCCAGAGCTTTTTCCGCGCGGTGCGTTATAATGGTATCTGGAAAGGACGTGACAGCATGATGAAGTTTAAAGTTGCACAGGGCTGCTGTTTCTGCAGCGAATGCCTGTTTGCGTGTCCCCGGAAGGCCATTACCATGGACAAAAACGGCGCGCATATCGACCCGGACAAATGCGTGGGCTGCGGCATGTGCGCCGATAACTGCGCCTCCGAGGCGATTGTCCCGTACGAAGCCTGACAGGTACGGAGCTTTGAGCCGTACAAAATCTGACGAAACAGAGACTGAACCGTACAAAACGTGACGAAACAGAGAAGGAGAGAGCGTATGATACCCTACACTGACGGAAAGATCATGGCAAAGGAACAGGAAATCCCGGTCATCGGGGAGTATGACGTAATTGTTGCAGGCGGCGGCGTGGCAGGCTGCGCGGCGGCGATGGCCGTGGGCAAGCGGGGCTATCGGGTGCTGCTGATTGAAGCCACCTCGGCTCTGGGGGGCCTTGTGACCATGGGTCTGGTCAACATCCCGCTGGACTTCATCTCCGGCCTTGGCCGTGAGATGATCAAGGAGCTGGAGGCGGTGAACGGCTTCTGGCACAGAAACTCCGATCCGGAGAAGCATAAGCTGGTGCTTGACCGGATGATCAAGAAGTATAACGTGGAGGTGCTGCTGGTCACCCAGATCGTGGACGCCATCACCGACGGCGATGTGATCCGGGGCGCAGTGATCCAGACGAAGTCCGGCCGCCGCGCGGTTCTGGCCAAGCGCTTCATCGACGCCTCCGGCGACTCAGACCTTGCTTATTACGCAGGAGCCGAAACGGTGAGCGGCCGCCCGGAGGACGGCATGAGCCAGGCCTGTTCCCTGGAATTTACCCTCGGCGGCGTCAACTGGGAAGCATATGTCACCTCCGATCTGAAGAAAAACGACCCCAAATGGGTCAAAACCATCCGCGAGGATCTCAAATCCGGCCTCCTGCCCTATGAATCGGATAATCACCTCAACTGGATGACCCACATTCCCGGCCGTCCCCAGAACTGCGGCATGGACGAGGTGAGCATCTGCTTCGTGCACTCCCGTAACTGCTATCCCCTGGATCCCAACGACCTGACCCGTATGTATTTTGAGGGCCGCGACCAGTCCCATATGCTGGCCGAATACATCAAAAAGCGCATTCCGGGCTTTGAAAACTCCTTCCTGACGGCGACGGCCTCCCTGCTGGGCGTGCGCGAGAGCCGCAGAATCGTGGGCGAATACACGCTGACCGCCCGGGATCTGGCCTTCTCCAGAAAGCACGACGACGTGGTCACCATCTCCAATCACGGCTACGATATCCATAACTTCGACGATACGGGCAACATCAAGTGGGCGCCCATCGAGATCGACGGCGAGATCCAGTACGTCATCAGTACCGCCAGCGGCTTTGGCACCACCACCCCGCCTCCCGACGGAAAGCCCGTGGTGAACTGCAAGGGTCAGACCGCAGAGTACGCCGAGTTCGAGCCCGGCCTCTACTACGATATTCCCTACCGCTGCCTGGTTCCCGTGAAGCTGGAGAACCTGCTCGTCGCGGGACGAAACCTCTCCTCCGACGTGTACGCCCAGTCCGGCGCCAGACTCATCATGGCCTGCTTCACCATGGGTGAAGCCGCAGGCACCGCGACCTGCATCTCCCTGAAGAACGATATCACCCCCAGACAGGTGGACCGCGTGGAGCTGCAGCAGGAGCTCATCGACAATAACGTCAACATCGGCCAGGGCTTCCGCGACATCCCCGGCGTGACCGATAAGACCGACTACGCCGACGCCTATGCAAACGGCGAGTACAGGAAAGAAAAAGTCATCAGAGAAAACGTCGGCAACGAGTTCACGCTCCAGTCCAAGTTTTCTGCGAAGTAAACAAAAAGGCGCCCCCCCGGGTTTTGAATCCGGGGGGCGCTTTTTGTCAAGTCGGGATTGTTTCACTTACCACACACGGGTGACGAAGGCCGGAGGAATCGCTTGCGATTCCTCAAGTACGTCTGCGCGATCTCGGCGCGAGCACCTTACCACACTCTCGTGACGAAGGCCGGAGGAATCGCTTGCGATTCCTCAAGTACGTCTGCGCAATCCCGGCGCGAGCACCTTACCACACTCTCGTGACGAAGGCCATGAGTACCTGGGCAATCCCGGCGCGGGTGGCAGCCTCGTCGGCGCTGACGCCTGCGAGATCGTCGTAGAGACCGTTCGCCTGCGCCCAGGCCCAGGCGGTATCGATGTCACCGTAGGATCTGGTGTTCCAGCGATAGAGCATCGCGCAGAGCTGACCATGGGTGAGAGAATCATTCAGACCAAACACGCCGTTGCCGTAACCTTCCACGATACCGGCAGCATTGGCCCAGGCGATGGGCGTGGAGTACCACTGACCACCCTTGACGTCATCGAACTGGCCGCCGTACCAGACCGTGGGCTCACCCTCCATGCGCCAGAGGATCGTCGCCATCATCGAACGGGTCAGCGCTGCCTCGGGGCTGAACTCACCCACGCCGGTGCCGTTCATGATACCGCGGTCGGCGACAAAATTGATGGCGTCGTAGGCGGAGTTGTAGGGCATCACGTCGTAAAACCGCAGCGCGGAGCCTGCGTAGGCGGGAACCTCGGGCTCGGAGGGCTCCTGACCCGCCACTGCATCGATGAACGACTGCGCTCTGACGAAAATAACCTCGATATCCAGCGCCTCAGTGACGTTTTCGATCACATACACGCCGGAATTGTCGTACTGCTCGCCGTTGATGACCACATAACCGATCACCCAGCTGTCATCGACAGGGTTCACGGTGACAACAACCGTCTCACCCTCGCCAAACGCGGCGGGATAGGAGTAGCTGCCGCCCTCAGCGGGCACGGTCACGGTGCCGTCATCAGAGACGGTGGCATTCTCGGGGATGGGATTGGTGATCACGGGAACTGCAGGATCAGCGGGAGCAGCGGGGACGGAGACAAAGCTGATGTACTTGTAGCTGCTGCGCTCGCTCTCGACGTAAGGCTTCGCGCCGGTGCCGCTTAC
>SVMB01000141.1 GCA_015067675.1 Oscillospiraceae bacterium | reverse complement strand
TCTGTACCTCGATCAGGTTGGGCATCTCAAGCGGTTCGGTCAAACGCGCGTAGCTCTTACGCAGCGTTCTGCCGCAGAGAATGTCATGCACCATGTCGCCGTTCACTCCTTCATATGGTTTTCAGGTGCATAATTCACAGAAACGCGAATTTTAAACACCCGGCTTTGTTGATAGAATATCTTTCTCAGGGGCTTGCGCAAACGGAATTTCTTGCGTATAATGACCCTGCCGCACAAAATCGGGGAAGGGGCAACTCTCCCTACCCGCACACTTATGCGGACAATCATTATACCTTTTCCATCCAGTTTTTTCAAGGTCAGTTTTAGACAAAGCTAATATTACAATTTGGTATCAAAAACGGCGAATGTCACAACCACGTGTACATTCGCCGTTTTCTTTTCCGTTCAGACGCTCTTTCAGCCAAAATAGCGCGCCGACATGCGCATGAGACTCCCCGCTTCCCTTGCTGACGACTCCGGCAGTCCCAGCGACCAGATGTCGCCTGCGCGGCAATCCTCGCTGAAAATTTTTTGGGCATGCTCTGACAAATTTCTGCAGTCGGCGCCCTTGGAAATGACCGGAAGGGATGCCTCTTTCAGCAGAGCGGCTCCCCCGGCATTGAGCGCCAGAACCCGCAGATAAGGCGGCGGGCCACCCACTCTCTCAAGCCCCAGAAACGCATTCCAGAGGATGCGGCGAAGCCTGGTCCAGGCATACCGCTTTGATTTTGCCGCGGCACAGATATCCTCTATGGTACAGGCCGTGCGGGCTGCCTGCAAAACCCGCTTTTCAAGCCCTTCGGATACATCCGCAGTCTGTACCAGCCGTTCCGGCGTCATCAGGCGCATCGCCGCCGTCACCGCCGTATTAAAGGCTGCCGCCGTCACGGGCGCCAGTCCTGCCATCGTCTCGTTTTGATAAATCTCCCGGGCATATTTCGGCATCAGGGATGCAGCCTCTTCCGCTCTTTCCTGCATGAGCAGCTGCCGGATCATCGTCGCCGAGCCGTAACGTCCCTGAGCCGTCTGCTCATCATGTCCCGCGCCCTCACGCCGGACAGTAAAGGGAACAATGTCCGCCTTCTGCCGCAGGATCGCCCGGCAGTATTCCACGCCCAGCAGATCGTTTGGACTGGAAAGGCATCGCGCAGCGGCGGCGTCAATCGTCTCCAGAGCTGCCTGACGGGCAGCAGGAAAGGACATACCGGTATCCAGAAAAGGCCGCAGCGCACTTTTCAGCGCATCCGACTCCAAAAGCCTTGCGGCACGCATCAATTCATCCGCTTTCCCGCTCTCCGAACCGAAGGAAAGAGCCTGCACACCCAGCGCACCGGCAATTGCCACGCCGCCCGCCGCAAAGCCTTCCGCCGAAGAAAGCGACCAGTGTACCGGCAGCATCACCACCAGATCAGCACCCGCTTTCATCGCCATTTCGGCCCTTTTGGCAGGACTGAGCAGCGCCGGCTCCCCTCTTTGCACAAAATAGCCGCTCATGATGCACACAAGTGTGTCAAACCGCTCTTTTGTGCGGGCAATATGCAGTTCATGGCCGTTATGAAAGGGGTTATATTCGCAGATAATTGCGGCTGTACTCATACTTCCTCCAGATAATAGCGAGATTTTGCCCTGTTTTCCCTTCGCTTTTGGGTGTTATGCCCCTTGTCAAACAAGGTCATTTCGATGTAAAATATCCTGTAAACCATTTTACCCCTCTTCCGGGGGTGTTTGCAATACCCAAAATTCATCACGGAGGAACAGTCATGAACATTCTTGTCATCAACGGCGGCAGCTCTTCTCTGAAGTACCAGCTCTTCGACATGGAGACCCGTACTGTCCAGGCCAAGGGCCAGTGTGAGCGCATCGGTCTCGACGGCCATATGAAGCACACTGCCCCCGGCAAGCCCACCTACGAAGAGGATCTTCCCCTTCCCGATCACGCCGTTGCCATCAAGCACGTCGTCGATAAGCTCACCGATCCTGTCTACGGTGTCATCTCCGACATGAAGGAAATCGACGCTGTCGGTCACCGCATCGTTCACGGCGGCAGCTACTTCACCGAGACCGTCCTCGTTGACGAAGAAGTCACCAACAAGATCGAAGAGATCACTCCCTTCGCTCCCCTGCATCAGCCCGGTCATGTTATGGGCATCCGCGGCTGCCGCGCCGTCATGGGTGACGAAGTTCCCATGACCGTTGTTTTCGACACCGCTTTCCACGCCACCATCCCCGCCGAGAACCATGTTTTCGCCATCAACTACGAGTATTATGAGAAGTACAAGGTTCGCCGCTACGGCTTCCACGGTACCTCCCATCGCTATGTCTCCGGCCGCTGCGCCGAGCTGCTCGGCAAGAAGCCCGAGGACTGCAACATCGTCGTCTGCCACCTGGGCAACGGTTCTTCCATCTGCGCCGTCAAGGGCGGCAAGAGCTACAACACCTCCATGGGCTTTGGTCCTCTGGATGGTCTGCCCATGGGCACCCGCTCCGGCCTCATCGACGCCACTGCCGTTGATTACCTGTGCAAGGTCCTCAACAAGGACGTCAGCGAATTCGTGACCGAGCTCAACAAGAAGTCCGGTTTCGCCGGTATCTGCGGCATGGCCGACTTCCGTGACATCACCGCCGCTGCCGAAGCCGGTGACGAGAAGGCTCAGCTGGCCCGTGAGATGCTGGTTCACTCCATCATCCGCTTTGTCGCCGGTTACGCCGTTGAGATGGGCTCTCTGGATGCCGTCGTCTTCACCGCCGGTATCGGTGAGAACACGCAGTGGGTCCGCGAGAAGGTCTGCGAAGGCCTCGCGATGCTGGGCGTCAAGATCGACCTGGAGAAGAACAACTGCCGCGGCAAGGAAATCGACCTCTCCACTGAGGATGCCACCGTCCGTACCTTCATCATCCCCACCAACGAAGAGCTCATGATCGCCATCGATACCGAGCGCATCGTTAAGGAAATGAAGAAGTAAGCATTTTTGCGACCTGGGATCCCGGCCCTCGGGATCCCGGTTTTCCTTTTCGAAAGAAATCGGTATTGAATTACCGATTGTCCGATCCTGCATTTATAAATTTTTCGTGTATCCCCTTTACAATGCTCTGTAAAAGTGATAAACTTTAACAGATACAAGGCAATTGTATTTTAATTAAACCAAGGAGGATTTCCCCATGGCTCGTAAAATGAAAACCATGGACGGCAACACCGCGGCAGCCCATGCGGCATATGCCTTTACCGATGTTGCGGGTATCTATCCGATTACCCCTTCGTCCCCCATGGCCGACTACGTGGACAAGTGGTCCGCTGCCGGCACCACCAACATCTTCGGTCAGCAGGTTAAGGTTTCCGAGATGCAGTCTGAGGCCGGTGCCGCCGGCGTCGTGCACGGCTCTCTGGCCGCCGGTGCTCTGACCACCACCTTCACCGCTTCCCAGGGTCTGCTTCTGATGATCCCCAACATGTACAAGATCGCCGGCGAGCTGCTCCCCGGTGTCTTCCATGTTTCCGCCCGTGCTCTGGCTTCCCACGCTCTGTCCATCTTCGGTGACCACTCCGACGTTATGGCCTGCCGCCAGACCGGTTTTGCCATGCTCGCTTCCACCAACCCCCAGGAAGCCATGGACCTGGGCGCCATCGCCCACCTGGCCGCCATCAAGGGCCGCGTTCCTTTCCTGCACTTCTTCGACGGTTTCCGCACCTCTCACGAGATGCAGAACATCGAGATCTGGGACTACAAGGATCTGGCCGAGATGGTCGACATGGACGCCGTCAAGGCTTTCCGTGCCCGTGCCCTGAATCCTGAGCATCCCGTCCTGCGCGGTACCGCTCAGAACCCCGATATCTTCTTCCAGGCCCGCGAAGCCTGCAACCCCTACTACAACGCTCTGCCCGAGATCGTTGAGGAGTACATGGCCAAGGTCAATGCCAAGATCGGCACCAACTACCAGCTCTTCAACTACTACGGCGCCGAGGATGCCGAGACTGTCATCATCGCCATGGGTTCCGTCAATGACGCCGCTGAGGAAGTCATCGACTACCTGACCGCGAAGGGTGAGAAGGTTGGTCTGGTTAAGGTTCGCCTGTACCGCCCCTTCCGCGCTGACAAGCTGCTGGCCGCTATCCCCGCCACCGTCAAGACCATCGCTGTCCTCGACCGCACCAAGGAGCC
Source organism: Oscillospiraceae bacterium (assembly GCA_015067675.1). GTDB lineage: Bacteria > Bacillota > Clostridia > Oscillospirales > QAMX01 > SIG502. Next base: position 1,516 of record SVMB01000141.1, on the reverse strand, counting down.
CGGCGCTCTGGGCGAGCCCCTGTTCCTCGACGTGCAGGCTGCTGTCGCCGCTTCCGATCGCAAGATCAATGTCATCGGCGGCCGCTACGGTCTGGGTTCCAAGGACGTCACTCCCGGCTGCCTGGTGTCCGTTATCCGCAACGCTCAGTCCGCTGAGCCCAAGAACGGCTTCACCGTCGGTATCGAAGACGACGTTACCTTCCTGTCCCTGCCCATCGACGAGAATCCCGACGTTACCCCCGCCGGTATCGTCTCCTGTAAGTTCTGGGGTCTGGGCTCTGACGGTACCGTCGGTGCCAACAAGAACTCCATCAAGATCATCGGTGGTGTCAAGAAGTATGCCCAGGCTTACTTTGAGTATGACTCCAAGAAGTCCGGCGGTCTGACCATCTCCCACCTGCGCTTCGGTGATGTGCCGATCAAGTCCACCTACTACGTGACCAAGGCCGACTTCGTCGCCTGCCACAACCCCGCTTACATGGGTCAGTATGAGATCGCCCAGGACGTCAAGCCCGGCGGTTCCTTCCTGCTCAACACCCACTGGACCGACGAGGAGCTCTCCGAGCACCTGCCCGCCGCCGCCAAGCGTCACATTGCTCAGAACAACATCAAGTTCTACACTGTCGACGGCTTCAAGGCCGGCCGTGAGATCGGTCTGGGTACCCGTATCAACACCGTTCTGCAGTCTGCGTTCTTCAAGATCACCGGTATTGTCCCGCTGGACAAGGCCATCGAGGATATGAAGAAGTTCATCCAGATCTCCTACGGCCGCAAGGGCGAAGAGATCGTCAACATGAACTACGCCGCTGTCGACGCCGGTGTCAACATGGTTCACGAAGTGACCATCCCCGCCGACTGGGCTACCGCTGAAGATGCCTGCACCGCTTGCTCCGACTGCTCTTCCTGCTCCGGCTGCGCCGGTTCCGGCCGTCCCGAGCTTGACAAGTTCGTCAAGGAAATCCTGCAGCCCGTCAACAAGCATCTGGGCGATCGTCTGCCTGTCTCCACCTTCGCTGACATGGCCGACGGTACCTTCCCGCAGGGCTCCGCTGCCTTTGAGAAGCGCGGCGTCGCCGTTGACGTTCCCGAATGGGATCCCGAGAAGTGCATCCAGTGTAACCAGTGCTCCCTGATCTGCCCCCACGCTGTTGTCCGTCCTTACCTGCTTAACGCTGATGAGGCTGCCAACGCTCCTGCCGGCACCAAGATGGCCGACATGAAGCCCAAGGGCGAGTACAAGTTTGCTATGGGCGTCTCCGTCCTCGACTGCGTTGGCTGCGGCCTGTGCGCCAAGGTCTGCCCCGCCAAGGAGAAGGCCCTCGTTATGAAGCCGCTGGAGTCCCAGGCTTCCCAGCAGGCCAGCTACGATTATCTGGCCGCCACCGTCACCGAGAAGGAAACCAACTTCAAGCCTGAAACCGTCAAGGGCAGCCAGTTCAAGCAGCCCCTGCTCGAGTTCTCCGGCGCCTGCCCCGGCTGCGGCGAGACTGCTTACGCCAAGCTCATCACCCAGCTC
>SVMB01000140.1 GCA_015067675.1 Oscillospiraceae bacterium | reverse complement strand
AGCGGGCATCGTCATCGCCTACACCTCCATCTACGGCAACACCCGCCGTGCTGTGGCTCAGCTGGCCGAGAAGCTCACTGCCAACGGCTGCCCGAAGGTGGTCGTTCATGACCTGGCCCGCTGCGATATGCATCAGGCCGTCGCCGACGCCTTCCGCTACTCCAAGCTTGTTCTGGCTACCACCACCTACAACGCCGATATCTTCCCCTTCATGCGCCAGTTTATCGACCATCTCACCGCCCGCAACTTTGCAAACCGCACCGTCGCTTTCATCGAGAACGGTTCCTGGGCTCCGATGGCTGCCAGGATCATGAAGGGTATGTTTGAAAAGTCCAAAGGCATTCTCTTTGCCGATCCTGTCGTGAAGATCCAGTCTGCCCTTAACGCCGAAAGCGCCGCTCAGCTCGACGCCCTCATCGAGGAGCTCTGCCGCGGCTATCTTGCCCAGCAGGATGCCACCGCCAACAAAAACGACCTGACCGCCCTCTTCAACATCGGCTACGGTCTCTATGTCGTCACCTCCAACGACGGCAGAAAGGACAACGGTCTCATCGTCAACACCGTCACCCAGGTCACCAACACCCCCAACCGCATCGCCGTCACCATCAACAAGGAAAACTATTCTCACCATATCATCCGTCAGTCCGGCCTCATGAACGTCAACTGCCTGTCCGTGGACGCGCCCTTCAAGGTCTTTGAAGCCTTCGGCTTCCGCAGCGGCCGCAACGTGGACAAGTTCGCCGACTGCACGCCCCTGCGCTCCGACAACGGCCTGGTCTTCCTGCCCCGCTACATCAACTCCTTCATGTCTCTCAAGGTTGAGCAGTACGTTGATCTGGATACCCACGGCATGTTCATCTGCTCCGTCACCGAAGCCCGCGTGCTCTCCGACCGCGAAACCATGACCTACACCTACTACCAGAACAATGTCAAGCCCAAGCCTCAGACCGAGGGCAAGAAGGGCTGGGTCTGCAAGGTCTGCGGCTATGTCTACGAGGGCGAAGAACTCCCCGATGACATCGTCTGCCCGCTGTGCAAGCACGGCGCCGCCGATTTCGAGCCGATCGCATAAGCTTCACCATCAACCGGCCCCGCCGGCTGTCATAAATACAAAAGGAGTCTGATTATCATGAATGCAAAGGTACACGAACTGCTCAATCAGCAGGTCAACAAGGAATTCTATTCCGCTTATCTGTATCTGGATTTCTCCAACTATTTCAAGGACAATGATCTGGACGGCTTTGCCAACTGGTATCTGATCCAGGCACAGGAAGAGCGCGACCACGCTATGCTCTTCTACACCTATCTGCAGAACGAAGACGCCTCCGTGACCCTCGATGCCATCGCCAGGCCCGACGTTGCACTCGACAGCCACATGACCGTCCTCGAAGCAGGTCTTGCCCATGAGAAGTACGTCACTTCTCTCATCAACGACATCTATGCCGCGGCTTACGAGGACCGCGACTTCCGCACCATGCAGTTCCTCGACTGGTTTGTCAAGGAGCAGGGTGAGGAAGAGACCCGCGCCCGCGACATGATCGCTAAGATGAAGCTTTTCGGCTCCGATCCCAGAAGCCTCTATCTGCTCAATCAGGAGCTGGCTGCCCGCGTGTACGCCGCTCCCACTCTGGTTCTGTAATTTTTATCTGAAAGGGAAGTTTCACGCAATGAAAGAGAATTACATGGTCTGCAACTGCAAGCAGGTCAGCTATTACGCCATCGCCGACGCACTCAACAACCTCAAGAACTTCAATGATGTTCTCCAGGCCTTTGAAGGCGTTAAGGACGTGACCCACTGCTCCACCGGCTGCGGCGGCTGTCACGACAAGGTGCTCGATGTGATCTCCGAGATCCTGATGAGCCACGAAAAAGTGTAAAACGCAAAGTTCCCCGACGGTATCTTCCGCCGGGGAACTTTTTTTCATATTGCCGGTATCTTCTGTACGCCGACTGCCGGATTTCACCGGTGAAGCTTTGGATTCAGGCTTTTACAAATGATGGATCTGTTCCGGTAGAAACCCGCGTATTTTGGTACTATATTGATCTTCTGTTGACTTTTGTTTTTCCATCCTTTATCATAATCCTGTCATCTCCATTCTTTTTCCGGGAGGAAAACGTATGATTACGCTGGAAAACAATAACCTGAGAATCGACTTTGATGAACGCGGACGCATCACCTCGCTGCGTCTTAAATCCGACGGGAACCGTGAGATTCTGGATCATCCCGCGCCTTACAGTTTTTTCATGAATCTGGCAGACGACCGCTGCAAGGAATGTCTGGTTTTTGAAGAGAATCAGGAAATCCGCGCCGACGTGTCTGAAAACCGCGTTTCCTTTCATATGGAACGGCTGAAAATCGACAACGGACGCAAAGACGCCGGTTTCGCCGACATCTCCCTGACCCTTCACGCCGCACTTGAGGATGACAGCGTCGTTTTCACCGCCGATGTGGACAACCGCACCGATTCCTATGTTCTGGACTTCGAATATCCCAACGTCGGTGTCATCAAGACCCTCGGTCACGGCAAACCCACGCTCTTCTGGCCGACCACCAGTCAGGGCATGGGTACACTCTACATGAATGCGGGCGAGTACCTTTCATCTATGAAGCCCAGCCGTGAAAACGGCGCCAATTCCATGAATCTCCCCTACCCCGGCAGAGCATCCGTGGGTACCTACGGCCTGATCGACCGGAAAAACTCCCTGTTTATTGCGTCGGAGGATCCCGATTTCATCGCCTGCGAGCTTAAGATCATCGGCAGCGCAGGCGATCGGGGCGCCATGCTGCTCACCGTGGACCGGCACCTGTGCTGTAAGCACACGTCCCTGCAGTCTGCGCCTATCCGCCTGCGTCTGTACCGGGGTGACTGGCACTATGCTGCCAGAGGCTACGCTGCATGGATGGAACCCTATCGTCCCAAGCATCCGGTTCCCCGGTGGATCCGGGAAATGACCGGCTATTTTCTGGTCATCAACAAGCAGCAGTTCGGCTATGAGATGTGGAACTACGACACGCTGCCTCAGCTTTATGAACTGGCGCAGTCCTACGGCTTTGATACGCTGGGACTCTTTGGCTGGTACGAGTCCGGTCACGACAACCAGTACCCGGATCTGGAAGTAGCCGATTCCCTCGGCGGCGAGCTGATGCTCCGCGAGAACATTCGCCGGGTACAGGATGCCGGCGGACACGTGACGCTCTACTTCCAGGGGCATCTCATCGACATCGGCAGCCAGTATTACCGCAGCGGCGAGGGTAAGAAGATCGAGAGCATCAACATCTGGGGCGAGCATTACACCGAACAGTTCCCCAAGTCCCACCGCAGCACCTTCCTGCGCCAATACTCCGGCAAGCGCTTTTCGCTGTCCTGCCCGTCGTGTCCGGACTGGATTGACCTGATGCTCAAAAAGCAGCACTGGATTGCCTCCCTCGGCGCCGACGCAGCTCTCTATGACCAGATCGGCGGCATGGAACCCTATCCCTGCTTCAATGAATCCCACCCCCATGACGGCGGCAATCCTGCCCGCTCCATGTCCGGCGGCAGACGCAGGATGATGAAGCATCTGCAGACCCAGGCAAAGGAAATCTCGCCTGATTTTGCGTTTATGAGCGAGCATTTCAATGATCTGTACAGCGCCAATCTCGACTGCGTGCACGGAAGCGGCCATATGCCCGGCGACTCCGGCGAACATATCCATGCCATCGGTGATGAGCGCGGCATCGTCTGCTTCCCCGACTTTGCCCGTTACGCCTTCCCCGAAACCGTGGTCACCGGCCGCTGCCCCAGCAACTACCAGACCCGCCGGTATGTCAATTACACCTTTCTCTATAACCTCATCCCCGAAATGGAGATCCGCTACAAGGCCGACCGCGATGACCTGCTGGCCGATACGTTCCGTGAAGAGCGGCTTTACTCCGCAGAGGCCATCGCGCTGCGAAACCGCTACCGCGACCGGATGTCGCAGGCGCGCTATACCGATACCGACGGCATCACAAGCGGCGATACCCGTCTGCTTGCCCGCGGCTATACGCTGGGCGATGAGCTGCTCATCACGCTCTGGAACGATTCCGATGAAACCCTGATACCGCAGCTTTGCGTTGACGGTATGGAGCTTATCTGCTTTGAGCGCTGCGGCGGGGAACTCGGCACGGCTTTTGAGCCGATGACACCCCAGCAGATTGCCATGGCGGTTTACCGCCGCAAAGCGTAACCGCGCATTTTGCTGTATAGCAAGAACCGACTGCCCTCGGGCAGCCGGTTTTTTTGATTTCTCACTTTTCCTGCCTGCGCAGGATCTTTTCCATGGGTTTTCCCTTTGCCAGCTCGTCCACAAGCTTATCAAGTCTGCGCAGCTCCAGCATCAGCGGATCCTCGATTTCCGCCAGCTTCACGCCGCAGACGCTGCCCGTGATCAGGCTGCGGTTTTCATTCATCTGCGGAGCCTTGCGGAAGAAGTCGCCATAGGGGAGCGATTCCGTCAGGAAACGCGCCAGATCTTCGGGCGCATAGCCCGTCAGCCAGCAGGTCACTTCGTCCACTTCCGCACGGCTGCGCCCCTTTTTCTCTGCCTTTGCAATGAGCAGCGGATAGATTTTGGCAAATTCCATGGCAAATATCTTCTCGTTTCCCATATCGTACCCCTCCGTAGAGTTTTTATTTACTGCCCGATTTCTCTTGACAAATCGCTCACTTGAGCATCATACTTGTATTATAACAACTCTCACCCTGTTGTCAACTCAAGGAGGCATCTTTATGGAATACCGGCAGCTCCCCCGCGGACAGGCGCATGAACAGTTCAGCGTTCTCGGTCTCGGCATGGGCGGCATTCAGCATACCCCCGCCGATGAGATCGAAGCCATCATCCGAAAGGCCATCGATCACGGTATCAACTTCTTTGACCTGTGTGCAGGCGGCGCAGTCTACGCGCCTTTTGGCCGTGCCATCAGTGGACGGCGTGAGCAGGTGTTTTTGCAGTGCCACTTCGGCGCGGTCTACGACGAGGCCGGTGAATACGGCTGGTGCCGCGACTTTGATACCATCAAAAAGACCTTCCTCTGGGAGCTGGAAAACCTGGGCACCGATTATGTGGACTTCGGATTCCTGCACTGTGTGGATCAGGACGAAGATTTCGACAAGCTCATGGAAATCGGCGTCGTGGACTATCTCCGCGACCTCAGAGCCCGCGGCACCGTGCGCCACATCGGCTTTTCCTCCCATACGCCGTCGGTGGCCAACCGCATCCTCGATACCGGCCTTGCCGATATGATGATGTTCTCCATCAACCCCGCCTACGACTTCGAAAAAGGTGACGAGTACGGCATCGGTACCGTGACCGAACGTTTTGCACTCTTTGCCCGCTGTCAGGCCGAGGGCATCGGCATCAGCGCCATGAAACCCTTCCACGCCGGTATCCTGCTGGATGCCCGGCAGTCTCCCTTCGGCACCGCGCTCACCCATACCCAGTGCCTGCAGTACGCCATCGACCGTCCCGGCGTGCTCACAGCGGTCCCCGGCATGCAGACAATGGCCCATCTGGATACGCTTCTCCACTTTCTCGAGGCTTCCGATGCCGAAAAGGACTATTCCGTTATCGCTGACTTCACCGCTGACACCATCACCGGCACCTGCGTCTACTGCAATCACTGTCAGCCCTGCCCCGCCGGGCTGGATATCGGCCTGATCAACAAATACTACGACCTCGCCCGGGTCGGCGATGTTCTCGCCGCGGGTCACTACCAAAAACTTGCCGTCAAGGCCGACGCCTGCCTGCACTGCGGCCACTGCGAGAGCCGCTGTCCCTTCGGTGTGA